>JAAYLH010000059.1 GCA_012521995.1 Bacteroidales bacterium
ACTCTTATTTTCCTCTGGTTCGTTAATCAACACTAAAGTCAATCAACGGGTATTTTTTTGCGCTACTTTTTGGCTTTCCCAATTTCTCAAAGATCGTTTCCCCGCATTTGGGGAGTGCAAAGGTAAAAAGCTTTTTCAATTATTCAACACCTTTTTGAAATAAAAAATATAAATAATCTTTAGTATCTTGATCTTCAGCAAAATAAAAAAACCGCACCCAGAGGGTGCGGCCAAAACCTATGAAGCAAAAAGAGAATAAAGGAAACAAGAAGGATTTATCGGCGGGCAAACTCACGGTAACGAAGCTCGTCAAAGATCTTGCGGGTGTCGATGGTCACGTCATCAGCATCCTTTTCAGGTTTGGAGATCAGGCTCAGGTCAAATTGAAGGGTCAGTGCCTGGCAACGGGCATCGGCTTCCATTTTCAACATTTTCACCACTACTGCTTCAGGCAATGAATCAGGTGCTTCTTCAACTTTTACAGGGATTTTCACCATCCCGCCTGCGATGTAAAAGGTCATTCTGCGCTGGGGCTTTCCTCCAAAGACGTTTACACTGGCAAACACCATCATGGAGATCAGAACGGTTGCTAAAACTTTTGTTTTCATGATTCGGGCTTTTATGTTTTTGGTTTTTTGTCCGGTATTTATTCCTGCACAAAGAACATTCCATTTGCGTGCCACGATTTACAACTTACTGTTAATAAATACCTTACAAAATATTTTTGGTTTTCTCTTTAAACTCCTGTTCAAATATTCTGTTCGGTTTTGTCATAATTCTGTCCGTTTACGAACAGAAAAGACCGGGCTTTTTGATGGTATGACGCCATGAACCCGCTAAATGTTACAATAAAACGGGCCTTTCCAGTCCTTGCCCCAACCAAGGCTTCCCTATACCCCTTGGTTTACCGGTCTAACTTCCCTGACCCTGCAAAAATTTATTCAGAATTTCATTTTTATTACCTTTGCAGCATTTCGGAAGGAATAAAAAAACATTTGAAAATCAAACCATTATCCAACACCAAACATCCCACAAAGGGGCTGGTCGCGTAATTGCATGAAATCAAGGGAAAACCTTTCAGAAAAGTTCTCCGATTTTCTCGGGAAATACCGGCTGATTGGCCGCCGAGACAAGGTATTGCTGGCCGTCAGCGGGGGTATGGATTCGATGGTCATGACCAGACTTTTCAGCCAATCAGGCATACCGTACGCTATCGCACACTGCAATTTTTCCCTCAGGGGCAAGGATTCCGACCTGGATATGGAGCTGGTCGAAAACACTGCCCACAGCCTTGGCATTCCCTTTTTAAAGGTCACATTCAACACCCTGGAATACAGCCGCCAACAGGGGCTTTCCATCCAGGAGGCTGCCCGCAAGCTGCGCTACGACTGGCTTACGAAAACTGCCGGAGAAAACGGATACACCCTCATCGCCACTGCTCACCACCTCGACGACTCCATCGAAACCATGCTCATCAATTTAATGCGGGGCACCGGGGTCAGGGGACTTGCAGGCATCCCCCTCAAGAACGGCAACATCATCCGCCCCCTGCTGTTTGCCACCCGCGATGAAATTGAAACCTTTGCGCATCAGGAGCAGATCAGCTTTCGTACTGACCGAAGCAACCTGGAGGACAATTACTTACGCAATCGAATCCGACACCATCTCATCCCAAATCTCCTGGAATTGGACCCGGGCTTCCGCGAGAATATGCGCTCATTCCTGGAAAGGATGAAAGCCTCTGCCGGATTACTGGACCAGGAAGTCACCCACCAAAAGGAACATTGCATCGTAAAGGAAGATCATGGCGTTTCCATTCGCATTGACCAGTTAATGGCTTGTTCATCACCCCGGCTGCTGCTCTTTGAATTTCTGAAGGACTTCAAGTTCAGCGCTGCGGTCAGCGATGACCTGTATGAAAGCCTGGAAAGTCAGTCCGGAAAGCAATTCCTCTCAAGCACCCATAAGGCCATCAAGGACCGGGAAAAGATCTTCATTGTTCCTTTAGGTCCCGCCGCCACCTACCAGGAATATTTCATCGAATCCGAAACCCGGAAGCTGGAAGTGCCCGGTGCCAGTTTTTCCTTTCGGAAGATCATCCTCGAAAGAGAAATACAATGGACTGAAGATGAAGACACTGCCATGCTTGACCTTAGCCGGATACAATTTCCCCTGAAGCTCAGGAGGGTAAAACCCGGCGACCGCTTCATCCCCCTCGGGATGAAGGGGAAGAAGAAAATCAGCGACCTGCTGACCGATGAAAAAATCCCGCTGCACCTGAAAGAGCAGGTCTGGGTGCTGGTATCGGGCGATGAAATTGCCTGGGTGGCAGGAATACGGATCAGCGACGCTTTCAGGCTTTTGCCCTCCACCCGTGAAGCCCTGCGGGTAAAAATTGTGCGATCATAAATGAGGTAAATTGTATCTTTGCAAATCAAAATATATATGTATGTATGTTTTTAACTTGTTTTAACAATCTTGGTTCAACCATTTCGGCTAAACAACGTTTGCCATATAAACATCATCAAAATTCTATGAAAATTATTTCAAAATTCTCAAGCCTGGTCCTGCTGCTGTTTTTTCTTGCAGCGGCCAATTCAGTGTCTGCCCAGATCCTGGAGCCCGTTAAATGGAATTTTTCGCACGAAAAGATTGGCGAGAATCAATACGATTTACGTTTCAGCGCGACGATCGATGCCGGCTGGTCGATTTACGGAACGGATATTGAAGCCGGCGGCCCCATTCCTACCTCCATCGACTTTGCAGAAGGCAGTGGTTACAGGAAGATTGGAGCACTTCGTTTTCCTGCGCCCAAAGAAAAATTTGACCCCAATTTTAACATGGATCTTACCATGTTTTCGGGCTCGGTCACTTTCCGGCAGACGGTGGAAGTGACAAGCTCCCAGCCCGTGAGGATCACTGGGGAAGTAGGCTTCATGTCATGCAACGACGACTCCTGCCTTCCCCCCGATTACATGGAATTCTCCTTTGAGTTGCCGGGAAAAACTGTTGCAGTTCCTGCTGTCGTAGACCCGGTCACCACTGAAGAGATGCCTGAGGAAATAACGGAAGAAATTATTGAGGAAACTCATGTTGAGCCTCTTGAAACCGTCATCCAGGAAGACATTACCGCCCCGGCTGAAGAACTCGCCCGCGAAAAAGGCTGGTTCTGGGGCACTTTCATCACAGGCCTGCTGGGCGGGCTGCTGGCCCTGCTCACCCCCTGCGTATTTCCCATGATTCCGCTGACAGTCAGTTTCTTCCTGAGGAATGCCGGAAACCGTCCCCGGGCCATCCGCGACGCCTTGTTTTACGGGCTGACCATCATTTTCGCCTACGTTTTCATTGGCCTGGCCATCTCGATGATCTTTGGCGCCAACGCCCTCAACGCCCTGGCCACCAATCCCTGGTTCAACGTATTCTTCTTTGCCTTGCTCGTATTTTTTGCAGCCTCCTTCTTCGGTGCTTTCGAGCTGACCATGCCCTCTAGCTGGTCGAACGCCCTCGACAGCAAGGCCGACGAAAAGGGTGGCCTCATCGGGGTGATCCTGATGGGCTTGACCTTTGTGTTGGTTAGTTTTAGCTGCACCGGCCCCATCGTGGGAACCCTCCTGGTAGAAGCCGCCACCAGCGGCGACGTACTCTCGCCAGCCATTGGCATGCTGGGCTTCAGCCTGGCCCTGGCCGTGCCCTTCAGCCTCTTCGCCGTATTCCCCACGGCCCTGAAATCACTGCCCAAGTCGGGCGGCTGGATGAACGCTGTGAAGGTGGTATTGGGCTTCGTGGTCCTGGCCTTTGCCCTGAAGTTCCTCAGCACCGCCGACGCCGTGGCCCAATGGGGCCTCCTCGACCGCGAGGTATTCATCGTCCTCTGGATCGCCATCTTCTTCATGCTGGGTCTTTACCTGATCGGCAAGATCAAATTTGCCCACGACAGCGATCTGCAATACCTGAGCGTGCCGCGCCTGCTGCTGGCCATCGGGGTCTTCGCTTTTGTGTTTTACCTCATCCCCGGCCTCTGGGGCGCTCCCCTTCGCGCCGTGAGTTCTTTCCTGCCCTCCTCCACCACCCAGGACTTTGACCTGAGCCGAAACACCGGCACAGCCAGTGTTTCAGCAACCTCAGCCAATACCCTGTATGTGGGTGAAAGCGTAAAGGAAGCGGTACACGGCCTGATGACGTTCACCGATTATGACGAAGGCATGGCTGCCGCCGAAAAAGCAGGAAAACCGGTTTTCCTCGATTTCACCGGACTGGGCTGCGTCAACTGCAAGAAAATGGAGGCCTCGGTTTGGCCCGACCCCGCCGTACTGGAAATGCTGCGCGATGATTTTGTGATCATTTCCCTTTACGTGGATGACCGCACGGCCCTGCCCGAATCGGAACAGTTTGTCTCCTCGGCCCTGGGACGTGAACGGACCATCAAAACCGTAGGGCAAAAATGGAGTGTCTTCCAGGCCGAACGCTATGGAGTGAACACCCAGCCCTATTACCTCATTCTCGACCACCAGGAAAACCAGTTGGCCCCGGCCTATGGCTTCGATCCCAGCATTCCCAAATTCCTGGAGTTCCTCCAGACCGGGAAAAACAATTATTACCAATAAGCATCCCTGTATTTTTTGCAAAAAGTATAAGAAGAAAAGAGGCCGTCTCGCTGAATTAAATAGAGACGGCCTCTTTTTTTTATTCATAGCCAGAAACATTATTCGGGCTTTTTTTCCCACCAGCCAATCCTTATTGGCAAATATCCCGCCGGTATCCGCCCGGGTTCTTGCCTGCATCAAGCCTGTTTCATACCCAAGGGTGAAACGTATTCAACACGTATTTAACACGGACCTGACACGTACTTTAAACGTATTTTGTACGTCTAAGGTACGTCTAAGGTACGTCTTAAGTACGTCTAATGTACGTCTTAAGTCCGAAGATAAAGAGGTCAGGAATGATCCCTGAACGGGACTTGAGAGGCACCCCAAACCCGGGCTGAAAAATACCAAGCCAAGAGGTTTCCGGGCGGGGTTAAAAATGCTTTCAGCCTGGAAAAACAACAACAATTTAATTTTCATTGATTTATGAATTTGGGCCCCTGACCCGCGGGGGAAAGCAGAAAAATTTCCTACTTTTACCTTCCGAATGCAGGCAGGCAAGAAAAGCCCTAAAAATCTTACGGATGATACAAAAACCAGCACTCCCCCTTTCGTATTACACCAAGATTGGCCTGATGGCCATCCTGCTGGTGGTTTCGCTGATGCGCTACAAGGAGAACATCATCTCGTGGGACACCTTTGGCTATTACCTCTATTTGCCGGCCACCTTCATTCACCACGACCCCGGCCTGAAGGATCCGGGCTTTGTGGAGGAGGCGCTCCAGACCTATAAGGGCAGCACCACATTGTATCAGGCCTCGGAGGGTCCTGAAGGCGGGCTGATCATCAAGTATTCATCGGGCTTGTCCATCCTGTTTTTGCCCGGCTTCGCGCTGGCCCATGGGGTGGCGCTGGTTTCCCAATATCCGGCCGATGGCTTCTCCCTGCCTTATCAGCACGCCGTTTTCATTACCAGCCTGCTGTTTTCCTTTTTCGGCCTGTTTTTTATCCGCAAGGTGCTTTTAAAATATTTCAGCGACCGGCTCAGCGCCGTGCTGATGGTGCTGCTGTTCCTGGGCACCAACCTGTTTTACATCTCGGTGAACCATACCTTGGTGCACAATTTCCTGTTTGCCCTCTATGCCCTCCTGCTGTGGCTGGTGATCCGCTGGCACGAGCAGCCCTGCCGGCGGTTGTCGGTCTGGCTGGGGCTGACCCTGGGGCTGATTATCATCATCCGGCCCACCGACATCATCAGCCTGATCATCCCGCTTTTGTGGGGGGTGTACGACTGGAAGACCCTGAAGGAAAAATTCAGGCTGATCCGCGAACAATTCGGGAACCTCCTCATCATGGGCGGCTGCATGATCCTTCCTGCCCTCCCGCAGTTGATTTACTGGAAGGCCCTTACGGGAAGCTTTTTCTATTATTCCTACGATAACCCGGGCGAGGGGCTCGACCTGCTGACCCCCTACACCTGGGATGTGCTGTTCAGTTTCCGCAAGGGCTGGCTCATTTATACGCCCTTGATGGCGCTGGCCATTTATGGCTTCAAGAACCTCTATGAGAAGCGGCGCGAGCTGTTTTTCCCGCTGGTGATCTTCGCTGCCCTGAACCTTTACCTGGTAAGTGCGTGGACGACCTGGTGGTATGCCGGCTCGTTCGGCCACCGCGCCATGGTGCAGTCCTACGCCATGATGGCCATTCCGCTAGGCTATTTCTTCATCGGGCTGAAAGACCAGAAGAAGTTCTGGCGTAAGGTATTTTACGGGCTGGCCGCTTTCTTCGTGGTGCTGAACCTGTTTCAGACCTGGCAGTATTTCAACAAGATCCTGAAGCCCGACGGGATGACCAGGCCCTATTATATGGCGGCCCTGGGGCGGGTCACCCCCCCGGATGAGGAGATGCTCGGCCTGCTGATGGTGCAGCGATCCCTTGGCGGGGATGACGTGATGGAAAAGCCAGAAAATTATTATCTGTACCGCACGTTTGAGATTGAATTTGAGGGAGATACCTGGATTCCCGGATCAGGTTTGCCGGGAGAAGAAGCCCGGGAAGTGACCATGCTCACCCCCGATAACCCCTTCACCAAAGCCCTGGAGATTCCGTTCAACCGCCTGACGATGGCCGACCACGCCTTCCTTAAGGTTCGGGGGGAGGTGTTTATTGCGGGCGATGTAGCAGAGAATCCCTTCAGCCTGATCATCACCTTCGATCACAAAGGAGGCAATTACAAGTACCGTGGTAAGGACTACGAGCATTACCCGCACGAGATCACGTCCGGGCAATGGAACACGCTGGAAAGGCTTTATTTGACCCCAGAGCCGCGAAATAAAGCCGACCAGGTCAGGGTCTATTTCTGGCTGAGGGGCGACAAGCCCCTGCCTGTAGGCAGGATCGACGTAGAGGTTTGGGTTCCGAAAAGAGGCTGGTAGCCGCTGATCGTTATTCTCCCAGTTGATTTATGGCAATATAGGCCATCAGGCCGGCGCCAGTCCGTAGGGCTTCCTCATCAATATTGAAGGTTGAAGTGTGCAGGTTGGACACCAGGCCTTTGGATTCGTTGCGCACGCCCAGGCGATAGAAGCAGGCTGGCAGGATCTGTGCATACCAGGCGAAGTCCTCGGCCGTCATTGCCAGTTCAAGTTCTTCAACATTTTCTGTTCCCAGGTATTCCCCGGCCCAGGCTCTGAAGTGGTCGGCCAGGCGCTCATCGTTGGCCAGGAAGGGATAGCCGGGATCGATAAAGACCTCACAATCGCCGCCCATCGCCCTGGCGGTTCCCTCAGCAATTTCGCGGATCAGCTGATGGGCTTGTTTTCGCCAGTCTTCATCAAAGGTGCGGATGGTTCCCTCGAGTTTCACCTCTGAGGGGATGATGTTGGTGCGCCCGTCGGCCATGAACCGGCCAAAGGAGAGCACGGTGGGCAGGGAAGGCTTGTTGCGCCGGCTCACGATCTGCTGGAGGGCCACCACAATATGGGAAGCGATCAGGACAGGGTCGATGACGGTATGGGGCATTCCGCCGTGACCCCCCTTGCCCTTTACCGTGAGATAGATCTCATCGGTGGAGGCCATGTATTTCCCGCTGCGGATGCCCACCTTGCCGGCCGGCAGGCCGGGGAAGACGTGCTGGGCAAAGATGGCGGAGGGGCGGGGATTCTCGAGCACCCCCTCTTTGATCATCAGGCTGGCACCGCCCGGGTAGTTTTCCTCAGAGGGCTGGAAGATCAGGCGGATGCTGCCTTCAAATTGGTCGCGAAGCGTATGGAGGATTTTTGCTGCCCCTAACAGGGAGGCCATATGGACGTCGTGGCCGCAGGCGTGCATGACTCCGGGGTTTTGAGAGGCATAATCCACGGGGTTTTCTTCCCGGATGGGCAGGGCATCCATGTCGGCGCGCAGGGCGATCATCCGCTTGCCCGGGTTCTCCCCTTCGATCAGGGCCACCAGGCCGGTGCCGGCAACGCCTTCCTGAAAAGGGATTTCCATTTGCCGCAGTTGGGAGGCAATATAGGCTGCCGTCTGAAATTCCTTTTTCGACAATTCGGGATGGGCGTGAAGGTGCCTGCGGATGGCCACCACTTCGGGAAATATTTCCTCAGCAAGGCGATGGATCTGGTCAGCAAGATTCATTTTCGGGCGGTTTGAAGAACAAATGTAAGGAAAATTGGGGGAGAGAGGATCGGTGAGCAGTGGGCGATGAAAAAAAAACCAAAAAGCTTGGGGCATAGAGCTAATGGGGGATGGGGTGGTGATCTGATTTGTTTGCTTAAAAAAAAATAATCGCAGGGCGGAACCCGTATGAAGGTCTATTTTTGCCTATTTGGGTTCTGTTGATTTGTGGACATTTGTGGACAAAATGCCCTTTCGAATTTTTTTAAAACGCCTGTGAAATCAGGATTTTGGAAATTCAGGGCTTAACCAAACCAATGAATTGCCCCTAGCACAACCCGGGAGAGACAGGATAGGATTTTGTATCTTTGGGGGGCTGAAATATCTGCGTACCTTTATTCATTCATCGAAAAAACACGCCTATGGTTCAAATAAAATCCCTTGTTTTTAATCCTTTCCAGGTCAACACCTACATCCTCTGGGATGATACGGGTGAATGCATGATCATTGATCCGGCTTGTTATGAACCTGATGAAGAAGAAATCCTGGCTGATTCCATTGAAAAGGCAGGATTAAAGCCCATAGCCCTTCTTTACACCCATTGCCATATAGATCATATCCTGGGGAACAACTTCGCCGTAAGGCATTTTGATTTAAAGCCCCTGGCCCACAGGGACAGCCTGCCCTTTATGACCAGCAGCCGCAGCTATGCCATCAATTACGGCTTTGAGGTGGAGGATCCCATTTTGCCTGAAAAATACCTGAAGGATGGACAGGAAATCGGTTTCGGCCATCAAAAGCTGAAAGCCCTGCACACCCCCGGGCACGCAGCCGGGAGTCTTTGTTTCTATCATGAAGAGGAAGGCTTTGTCATCGTGGGGGATGTGCTTTTTCAACAAAGCATCGGACGCACGGACCTGCCCACCGGCGATTTTGATTTGCTGATCCGTTCCATCCAGGAGAAGTTGCTGACGCTGCCCGACGAGGTAAAGGTATTTCCCGGACACGGGCCTTCCACCACCATTGGGGAAGAGCGCAGGCACAATCCTTTTCTCAACGGGGGATATTAGAAGAACTTCAGGGCCTCCAGGGCCACCTTTTCGTGGCTGATCTTTTCCATGCAATCGAAATGGCCCTTAGGGCATTGCTCAAAGCCGATCTTGTCGCAGGGCCGGCAAGGCAGGCCAGAAATTTCCATGATGATGGAGTTTTCGGGATTCTGGGGCATATAGGGGTACATTCCGAATTCTGGTACGGTATTTCCCCAGACGGAAATGATGGGCTTATTGAAGGCTGCAGCAATGTGCATGAGGCCTGTGTCGTGGGTAAGAACCACCCGGGCCTGCTGCACAAGAAAGGCAGAATTGTTGAGGGATATTTTTCCGCAAGTATTGAAAACAAAGTCTCCGCAAGCCGCCTGGATGATCCTCCCGTTCTTTGCATCTTCAGGGCCGCCCAGCAATATCACAGGTTTCTTCAGCCTCCGGCAGATGTCGATGATCTTCTGGTTGGGCAGGCGTTTGGTGGCATGAGCCCCTCCAATAACAAAGGCAACATAGGCGTCCCTGAATTCCAGCGGGAGGCTATCAGGCCAAACAGCATCCTTTTCCGCAAGGAAATAATCCAGGCCTTGCTGGTCATTTTTCAAATGAAATCGTCTCCCAGCCTCAAAGTAACGATCAACAATATGTAGGTCGGGCAGGCGATTGATCTTCAGCCGGGCTAAGAGCCATTTTTCAACATTCAGCTTATTGAACGCCCTGGAAGGCCTCATCAGCCGCAGCTTCAGCAAGGTTGAGCGGAGATTGTTATGCAAATCGATGATATAATCGAATCGCTCGGTCCTGAGGGTTTTCACCAAACTGCCCAGGCTGTCCTCCAGCAAATGCACTTTGTCGATATTGGGATTGGCCTTCACCACGGGGGCGAAGGCCTTTTTAGTGACAAAATGGACTTCAGCATCCAGGCCGGGAGTATGTTTCAGTGCCCTGAGCACGGGTGTGGTCAAGACAATGTCGCCAATGGAACTGAAGCGGACAACGAGTATCTTCTTTTTTTGTGCCATAGGCAAGCTAAAGGAATTTGGGACGGACGCGGAGTGTGAGGTAGGCCCAGTGGGCGAACTCTTCATGGCTGCCCTCCTTTATGATGTCCATTGAAGGGCTTCCCAGCATTACTGAATAGCCAGCAACAATTTGGGTCATATCGTTAAAACTGTAGTTATAGGTCAGGTCGAGTTCGGTCCCCAGGTACTTGTCGATGGTTTCGTTCTCGTTGATATAGTTGTTTTGCAGAAAGAACACATGAAGATCGGCATTGAGCCTGGATTTCGGGGATAAGCGGAAGATGTTGCGAAGATATGGGCTAAACAGGCCGGCGCCTTTGGTCTGAGCGGGGATGTTCAGGGTAAAGTAATCCATAAAGCCAAGCCGGGCGTGACCGCCGCTGTAGGGGACATCAAACACCCTTGACTTATCATCGGGGTTTGTGGCATCGTTGCCGGAGAAAAGTTCAAAGCCCAGACGGGAGGACAGTTTCTGGGAGAAGTCCAGACCTGCTTCAGCCAGGAGATACCAGGCAGCGACGTCCTGGCCAGCGGGATTTGCGCCATGCTGGAAGGCCGGATTCAGGCCAAAGGAGAGCTTGTTAAATTTGGCAGTGATGAAGGTATGCCAGGTAGCCCTCAGGTTAAGGTCACCATTGAATTCATCCTGGTAGCCATCGGCCATTCCCAGGAAGGTAGCACCGAGGTTTTGGCTGAGCTGGGTTTTGAACCAGAAGAAGTTCAGGGTCTTATAGTGGTTGAGGGGGTAGTCGGTTCCAAAGAGTGGATTCCCGGCCTGGTTGAAGGCACTGACCAGGTGCAGTTCGCCGGCTTTGGTAAGGAATCGGAGCATGAGGGCATCGTGCTTGTTGGCCCAGGGCAGCCAATCGTTATGGGCCAGGAAGCGCATATTATCGTACACCAGTTCCTGACGCCCTGCCTTAATTGCAAAGCTGTCGGTGAAGGCCACGTTGACCCAGGCCTCGTGCAGGTCAAGGGAAGGCACCTGGGTTCGCATCATTTGTTGGCCCCATACGCGGGCATCCTGTATGGAAACCTTGGTAGTGATCTTTTCTTTTTTGAAGTCAAGAATAATCCTTGTGCGCTGATTCACAAAAGCAGCGGGCTTTTCATCGGGTCGGGCTTGCCTGCTGTAGCCATGCCTGAATTCAGGACGCACAAAGATATCGCCCGAAAGGGAGCCTTGGGCAAGGAGGGGGCAAGTGAACAGCAAGAAGGCAGCAAGGGTCAGGATTCTTTTCATTTTTTGAGGTTTTGTTCATAAAAAGAAGGTCTGTATCAAGCGTTGATATTCAAAGGAATCAAACTAGTTCCAGCGCTTTTGAGCACAGGAATTGTTTCCTGGAAATTATGGGTATAACCAAGGAGGAATCCCCCCCCCCTGCCCCGCAAAGTTTCAGGTAGAACCGGCCCGATTCGAGGCCTTCTTCCCAGAGTTCCTCAAAACCTTTAGGGATCATAGGATTAAAATGGTGCATTTGCATGGAGGATAAATGGCGAAACCCCCTGAGGAGCTCATCGGAATTGCCTTTCAGCAGGGCATCCATGCAAAAGTCCACGACAGGGGTGTACATATCATGAATCATGTTGCGAAAGGGGACCTTCTGATAATCCTTCATAAATCCATTGACCAATTCATCGGTTTTTCGTTGAAGACGAGTATCTGCGAGAAAGAATCCGCCCTTATGATGCAGGGGTTTGGAAGGAAGGCTTACTGTTATAGGGCCATAGACAGGGTCAATGACCAGGGGCTTCCCGACATAGCAGCTCAGAGGGTCGAGCCCTGAGCTGATTCCGTGAAAATGGGATTCAAGCTGAGCGAGGATTCGCTGGAGTCTTTTGAGGCTTTTAAAAGCGGGCAGTGGCGCGAAAGGGATGGGGTTTGGGGCGAAGCGTTCGTAAACAGAAGCTACCAAAGCCCCTGAGCTGCCTAATCCTGAACCTCGGGGGATATCCGAATTGAGGTAATAGCCCCTGAGCAAATCGAGGGCAAAGGCATTGAGATCGATGCCATAGTTGATGCCCTCATTTTCCTCACTACGCACCAGAGCCAGAAGATAATCTTTCATTTCCTGGTTCAGGGCGACTTCACTGTGATCGTAGTGTTTTGAGGGAGCACTCCAGGATGCGCTGAATTGTTTCAAAGGAACCGTAAGGGCCCTGCCCTGGCAAATAACACTGTATTCACCAAAGAGCATGATCTTTCCAAAAAAGGTCCTGCCGGGGTTTTGCATCATCAATTAATTACAGTCTTTGGGGTCCCGCGCCCACACCATCATCCATCCAGCGACCGTTCACACAAAGGGGGAGCAACTCCTGCTGAATAAACGGCCTGACTTTTTCGGCGTCCTTATCCGAATAGATCAAATGGATGTTTGGACCAGCATCTAAAGTAAAACAAATATAAATATTTTGTTTGTTCCTGAAGTCGCGAATTTTATCAATGAGGGCAATAGTACCGGGCTTCATCAGGATATATCCCGGTCGAGAGGACATCATCAAGCCATGGAGGGTCAGGGCTTCGTTTTCGACGATGGCTGCAAAGTTTTGTTCATCGCCATTTTTCAGGGCAAACATCAGGTGGCCCAGGTTTTTTTCGGCCTGTGAGATCCTGCTTTCGCGAAAGTTGTGACGATCCATCAGGGCATGGCCTGCAGAGCTGGAAACTGCTTTCTCACTATCGTCAACGATGAGGATGGAGTCGTGGAGATTTCTGAAGACGGGGTGAATTTCGTTTTCAGGGATTTTCACGGCAAAGTCATCGCTGGCTTTAGGGAAAAGGGTTGATTTGCCCCACACAGTAAACCCGCCAAATAACGACCTTGCGGCGCTGCCGCTTCCCAGCCTGGCGGCGAAGGATGCCTTGCGCAGGAAAGCCTCTCCGTCGGGGTTATGGCTGCCTGCGAGCTCTACCTCTATGCTGCCAAGGGCCAGGGCCAGGGCGCTGAATGCTGCTGCCGAAGAGGCAATGCCTGCAGAATGGGGGAAAGTGCTCTGGCTTTCAATGTCGAGGGTAGCGTTGTGAAGAAAAGGATAATGGGCCTGCATTGCCTGAATGTATTTGCTGATGCGTCCCTGGAAACTGGGGTTAACCTTCCCATTCAGGTTAAAAGAACGCAAACCTGCAGGGCTACCCGCTCCCAGGAAATATTTCATTTTGATCCTTACCACGCTTTCGCGAAGGGTAAAGCTCAGGGAAGGATTCATGGGCAATTGCCCCGGGAGTTTCCCCCAGTATTTTACCAGGGCGATGTTGGCGGGGCTTTCCCAGGCGACTTCGCCATGCAGGTTGTTTTTTTTAGTTATTTCCATTGGCAGATGGATTATTCAGTATCATATCAAAAAAGGGAAAAACAACGGGACAGCCTTTCTGGAGGAAATATGTCCTAACCTTGTTTTCGTCGAGTTCTGAGGCAGCAAGGCAGAAGTCGCCGCCCCAGGCCCCAAGGGATTTGATAGCCCCCTGGAAATCGGGAAATCGTGCTGCCTGCAGGGGCAAGCGGTCGATGGCGCGGGAGATGACTGTTTCGTGTGCGGTCATCATTCGCATAAAATGTTGAAGGTCTTCTTCCCTTGCCATCTTCATGGTCAGTTCAGAGATTCTTTCCAGGGTATGGGCGTCGAAGCTGGCAGGGTCGATGCCCATAATACTGCTGGCGCTGCTTTGTTTTCTGCCCGTATATACGAACCAAAGATTTTTGAGGAAAGGCGGGTCAAAATCGACTGTACGCACCGAAGGCTTGTGTTCTTTGCCATTGAATCGATACAGCAGGGGTTTATCGCTGCGCGCACAGGCAATGTCATAGCCCGATCCTGAGGAGGTGTGAAAAAGCAAATCGAAGGGGTCAAGGTCGGCCCACCAGGCCAGGTTTGAGATCAGGGTAGAACTGCTACCCAAACCCCATTCCAACGGGAAATCGGCTAGGGTGTTGACATGGTAAGACCCTTTGGGATCGGGAAAGGCAGGGTTCATGGCCCGGGCCTCCTGCAGGAGACGCTGAAGGTTTTGGCTAATGGGGCTGGAAGGGTTTTCAGGTACAAATTCATTGCCCCTGAAGGTATCCCTGAACCATTCTCTATTTTGCTCCATTGCGACCCAGGTAATGCTCAACCCCTTTTCAGAGGAACGGGCATCCACCGACAGGCTCTGACCAAAGCGCAGAGGGATGGCCAGCACCAGCGAGCCTGCCAGCGCGAGATATTCGCCCGTAATCATGAGCTTACCATGGGAATAGAATCTTACAGGATTCATAGGGCGCGATATTAAATGGTTCAAAGGTAAGCCATTCAGGGGGATTATCCGTCCTGATCCCTGATGGTTTTCAGGAAGGCTTCCACTTCCCTGAAAGAGATGATTCGCTTACTGAAATAAACGGCGGTTTTGTCTCTTTCTGCGGGGGTAGCGCCAAGTTGGGAAAGGATATTGGGCAGGTGCATACGCATATGCCCGGCCTGGATACCTGTGGTGGTGAGTGATCGAATAGCGGCGAAGTTGTTGGCCAGGCCGGCGGCCCCGGCAATCATCATCAATTCCTTTGCGCCGGGATTTCCCAGCATTTCCAGTGACAAAGCGGCCAGAGGGTGCAGTCGGGTCAGTCCGCCTGTCGTTCCCAAGGCCATGGGCATTGTAAGGTAAAATTCGAACTGCCCATTTTCAAGCCGGGCGTGGCTCAGGGAAGTATACCCGCCGTCTTTGGCGGCATAAGCGTGGGCGCCAGCCTCAATTGCACGAAAATCGTTGCCCGTTGCAAGTATCACAGCGTCTACACCATTCATGATGCCTTTATTGTGGGTGGCAGCCCGGTGAATGTCGTTTTCAGCAATCCTGACTGCCAGAACGAATCTTCGGACAAAATCTTCTGCTGCAACCCCCGGAGCCATATTCGCAAGGTCCTCAGCAGCACAGGCAACCTTAACTTCCACCAGGCATTCGGGGGTATGATTTGAAAGGATGGACATCAAGGGCTCGTAGTCGAAGGGAGAGAAGCCATAAGTTTGACCGAAATAATCATTTAATCCACGGGCGCATTCTTCCAGGACGGAATTAATGAAATTGGCCCCCATGGCATCCACGGTTTCAAAAGTCAGATGCAGCTGAAAGAAATTGTCTATTTCGCGGGTCTTGCTTCGAAGCTCCATCCCAAGGATACCGCCCCCGCGCTTTTCCATATTCTTTGTAAAGGGAACAAGCCTTTCCCTGAGGAAGGTCTCAATTTCAGGAAAAACCCTCAAGAGTTTCCGGTGATCACCCTTGAAAAGAAAATGGACCTGGCCAACCTTTTTGGAATCGATCACCCTGGCCATGAACCCGCCCCTGTCAGCCCAAAAGCGGGCAGCAGATGAAGCGGCTGCAACCACTGAGCTTTCCTCGATAACCATAGGAATCATATAATGCCGCCCGTTGATCATGAAATTGGGCGCCACATTAAAGGGCAGGGGGTAATTGGTAAGGGTGTTCTCACTGAGCTCAGACAGGGCCTTCTGAACCATAGGATCCGGATGATGAAAGGATTGCATGGTCTGAACGGCTTTTTCAGGCTCATCGAAAAGCTCCCCTGCCACCTTTAGTTTTTCTTTATTGCTAAGCTTTGAGAAGCCTTTTATAAGAGATTTCTGCGCCATGGGAATGGGATGGTTTAGCTGAATAATTTCCCGGAAACGGAAAAAATGAGAAAAGTATTTCCTAATCCTTTTTCTTTCGTTTTCCACATGCAATATTAAGGTTTCTTTGACTTCCAGCATCAAATAAACGCCCTCTTATTGTAATCTAAAACAAACAAGGTTTAAGGCACAGGCCCCAAAAAACCTTCCCATACAATCCATTTCAGGGGCTAACCATAAACCAAAAAAGGCGCAAAAGACTTAACTGCTTACCTAACCCTCAGATAGGCAAAGGCGATCTGAAGTCCTTTGACCTGGTAGCGGATGTATTGCTGCAGGGTTTCGTAATCATCGCGGGCATACTTCAGGAAGGATGAGGCCTGGCCATAGACCGCCGGTATTTTGGATTTATGGATCAGGTAATAGCCGTCGAGATAAGAACGCACCCCGCCTGAAATGATCAGTTGCCTGACACGGACATTCTCAGGTTCGTTTTCTACGATGTGGTTGACCATATTGACCATTTGCAGGGCATCGTGACCAATTCGCGTGAGGGGTTCGAACATTTCCTGTTCCACAGACTGAGTGCGGAGCAGTTCGACCTTTGCGAAGTTGGTTCCTCCGAAGGCGGCAAATTCAATGCCCCCCAGAGGAAGACGGAGCAATTGCCTCAGACTTTCGTAGCCCATCCCCTGCCCTACTTCCTTGACAATCACAGGAAATTTTATCTGCCCGAGCAAAGCCTGTATTGATTCGATGGGGGATTTTTTCAAGCGGTCGCCCTCGGGCTGGAACCATTCCTGGAAAGGGTTGACATGAATGAACAAGCCGTCGGCACGCAGTTTTTCAACCAGTTCAATAATCCTGTCGACCTGCTTGTCGCGCAGCATATCCTCCAGTTGATTTATGCCAAGGTTGGCCCAGAGTGGTTGTTCCGGGCCCATGATGTCGCGCATGTCGAAATCGGGGAAATACGTATCGTCATCCAGGAGGATGCGGCAGGAACCCAGCCCCATTCCGAGTCCGAACTCACGGCTGGCGCGGGCCAGGTTTCGGTTGATGATGCCGGCCATTTTGGTCCCGCCTGTCATACTCGATACCCAAACGGGCAATTTCATCCGCTTACCAAGGAAATCTGTTTCGGGAATGGCATTTACCGGATGAGCGCTGAGCATAGGTTCATAGAAGAACCGTTCGTCAATTACATTTGCCGGGATCTGCGATTCGAACGCCAGATTGATATGGTCTTTTTTGCGGTTTTCCATAAATGAGGATTTTACACCCCGTTATAACGAGCTATTATCATTCGCAGAATTTCAGAGGTGCCTTCGCCAATCTGCAACAGACGCTGATCGCGGTAAAAGCGTTCCACTTCATGGGGTTTAAAAACTCCTGCTGCGCCGTGGATCTGCAGGGACTCATCAGCGATTTCGCGGGCAATTTCTGAGGTATAGAGCTTTGAGATGGCTGCTTCGCGGGCAAACTGGATGTTGTTATCTTTTTTCCAGCAAGCGTTGTACAGGGTGTTGCGCGCCAGTTCAATCTTCATATCCATATCGGCCAATTTGAAGGAAACGGCCTGAAACTTATGAATGGGTTGCCCGAACTGCACCCTTATCTTTGAATGCGAGATTGCGGCTTCAAAAGCACCCTGGGCAAGACCCAGGCCAATGGCAGCCACGGAGAGGCGTCCGCCATCGAGGGCATTGAGCATAATACGACCACCTTGCCCCACTTCTCCGAGCAGGTTCTCGGCGGGAACCTTTACATTGTCAAAATAGAGTCTTCCTGTATCTGAAGCGCGCCACATCAGTTTTCCAAAAGATCTTTCACGTGTAAAACCGGGGGTGTCTTTTTCAACAATGATGGCTGAGAGCTTCTTTCGACCATTGACATCACCCGTGACGGCCTGAACAATGACGCCTCCTGAGATTTCGCTGGTAGAGTTGGTGATGTGCCTTTTCTCGCCGTTGATGATCCAATAACCATCCTCCAGTCTGGCAGTGGTTTGGGAGCCCATGGCATCCGATCCTGCGTGCTCTTCCGTGAGCCCAAAAGCCCAGGTCATCCGGCCGGTGCAAAGCTGCGGGACATATTTTTTTATTTGTTCGGGCGTACCATATTTCATCAGTGGAGCAATTGCCAGGGAGTTGATGGCGGCGATTGTAGCAGCCTGCGAACTATCGACTCTTGCCAGTTCTTCGACCATAATGATGTAAGAGAGGGTGTCCAGCCCTTGCCCGCCCAGTTCTCTTGGAACCTGAATACCAAACAAGCCTGCATCTCCCATTTTGGCGGTCAGTTCAATGGAGAACTCTTCGGTTTCATCCAGTTGTGCGGCAAGCGGCCGAATTTCTTTCTCAGCAAATTCACGGATCCTTTGCCTCAAGGCATTGTGTGCATCAGTCAGTAGTGGGTGAATTATCATAAGTTTTGGTTTGTTTTGATCTTATAACAACAATCTTAACGAATGGTTTTCAGAAAAAAATTTTTTGTTAAACTTTTTTTATAAAATATTAGACAGGATTACCAAAACCTGATTATCCTGCACGAATTGTCCGGGGTGGACTACAATTTCCCGGACCCTGCCCTTACCCATTGCCACTACCCTGTTTTCCATTTTCATTGATTCGAGGATTACCAGCGTATCGCCTTTATTTACTATGTCATCGGGCTGGATGTTCACCTGGATCACTTTGCCAAACATGGGTGCGTTGACCAGGTAAGTGCCTTCAAGGACAGGATTGCTATTGATTCGCTTGAGGCTTTCGCGGTTGAGGTGCATGGCATGCTGCACCAGAAATGTCTTTCCGGCTTGCTGGATCAAAACTGAGCCGTCACTCATCAGGGTAAAGTCCAGCTTTCGAACAAAGCCCGAAGCATCAATTTGCATCTCGTGATCAGTCTTGCTGAGCAGCTGATAGATCACCTTTTTTTCGGAGGGCTCCATGTAAATTTGCTCAGGGCCTATGGTGTTGATGCTGCGGTTAAATTTCTTCCCGTTGATGATCACCCCTGTTCGCATGCAAAGACGCCAGTGACCCAGCTGTTTCCAGATGGTCTGTGCTCTGTGCCTGCGTGCGCGTCCCGCAAAGATAAAGGCAGCAATGAACAACTCGGGTTCGGGGATTTCTTCCAGATCGGCAAGAAAGCCATCCTGCAGGAAGCCCTTGCAGAAATTGGTGTCGGCGCTGCCATCCCTGAAGGATTCAGCCTGTAAAAGAGCGACCAGGAAAGGGATGTTGGTTTTGATGCCGTGGATGAGGTAACCTTTCAATCCATTCAGCAACTTATTGCGGGCTTCCTCACGGGTGGGCGCGTGGCTGATTACCTTGCTTATCATCGGGTCGAACTGGCTGCTGACCTCTGCTCCTGTGGTTTGTGAACCATCAATACGCAGGCCATGATCCTGGGGGATCTTGTAAAAGACGATTTTCCCGGGCGAGGGCAGGAATTCCTTTTGGGGATCTTCGGCATAGACTCGGGCTTCAATGGCGTGCCCGTCAATTTTAAGTTCATCCTGTGAGAAAGAGAGGGGTTCTCCCCTGGCAATATTCACTTGTTCCCTGACGATATCAATACCCGTAATCATTTCGGTCACAGGATGCTCAACCTGGATACGGGTGTTCATTTCGAGGAAGTAATATTCATATCCTGAGACCAGGAACTCAATAGTGCCTGCGTTGACATAGCCGATATCATCGGCAATGGCCCTGGCGTCGCGCATGAGTTTTTCGCGCAGTTCATCTCCGACATTGGGGCTTGGGGCCTCTTCGATGATTTTCTGGTAACGGCGCTGGATGCTGCACTCGCGTTCAAAGAGGGTGACCGTTCTGCCATATTCGTCGGCCATAAGCTGCACCTCGATATGGTGGGGCTCGGCCAGGTATTTCTCGATGTACACCTCACCATTGCCAAAATAATTGAATGCCTCACGCTGGGCGGTCTCGAGCATCTCACGCAGCTCTGAATTATTTCCCGCAATGCGCATGCCCTTGCCCCCGCCTCCTGCAGCAGCCTTCACCAGGATGGGGAAGCCGATTTTCTCTGCCAGTTTTTCAAGCTCTTCAGGTTTTCCTGTAGCACCTTCAATGAGAGGAACACCCAGTTTCTGAACCCTTTTACGAGCCTCCACCTTGTTGCCCATCAACCTGATGGCTTCGTCGCCGGGGCCAATGAAGATCAGGCCTGCCTGGCGTACCGCTTTGGAGAAAGTGTGCGACTCGGAGAGGAATCCATAGCCAGGGTGGATAGCATCGACACCTGCCTGGATGGCAATCTGGATGATGCGCTGCTGGTTCAGGTAATTGTCAGCAAGGCTGGTCCCGCTGATCAGGTAACTCTCATCGGCGGAGGAGACATGAAGTGCATCAGCATCATCAGCGGAAAAAATGGCTACGCTGCGTATGCCCATTGCCCGCAGGGTGCGAAAGATGCGGATGGCAATTTCGCCGCGGTTGGCCACCAGTACTTTGGAAATGGTATGTTTCATATCATTGTTTAGGCTTTACCGGCCATATGGGTTTACGTTTTTCCAAGAAAGCACTCATTCCCTCTATGGCTTCCTCTGATTCCTGGAGGGATGAAAGCAAGTTGGCAGTAAACTGGCTGAGGGATTCATCTATTTCTTTTCCTGCCACATCTCCGATGAGCCTTTTGCAAGCCTTCATGGCTTCAGGGGCATTCAAAGCCAGTTCTCGGGCAAGATTCAAGGCCTGGGATTCCATCTGCTCCCACTCGCCCGTATAATCGGCCAGGTGGTATTGCAGTGCTTGAGTGGCATTAATCTTTGAGCCTGTAAGCATCAGTTGCCTGGCGTTTAATGCTCCAATTCTCCTGATCACAAAGGGAGAAATGGTTGCAGGAACCAATCCCAGTTTCACCTCGCTGAAGGAGAACAGGGCATTTTGGGCTGACAGCACAAAGTCACCACAGGCGACCAATCCCAATGCGCCCCCCATTGCTGCCCCCTGCACCAGGACAATCAGGGGTTTCGGGAAGTGGAACAAGCTGTTGAACAAGTCGGCAAGCACAAAGCCCGAACGGTCCTTGGGAGGGAGGTTTTTTCCCTTGCTCATCCACTGGAGGTCGCCTCCTGCACAGAAAAAATCACCCTGTCCCCTGAGAATGACCACCCGTATGGCGGGGTCTTCACCGGCTTCTTCCAAAAAAGATGATAATTCGGCAGCCATCTGGCGGTTGATGGCATTGCGCTTTTCAGGTCTTGCCAGCCAGAGGGTACAAACAAAATCCTTTACTTCAAGGGCTAAGGTGTCAAAATTTTTCATTCGCTGCTGTATTACATCCTGTAAACCCCAGTGCGCGGTTCATCAAACTTTTTATTCAGGGATACGGCAATGGCCATGGCTATGACCTGACGAGTCTGCAAAGGTTCGATGATGCCATCGTCCCAGAGGCGCGAAGTGCTGTAATAAGCTGAGCCCTCCTCTTCGTATTTAGCCAGGATTTGGGCTTTCATGGCCTCTATTTCAGCTTCATCCACACTTTTTCCTGCCGCTTCCAATTGATCAATCTTGACTTGTGCCAATACGCTTGCCGCCTGTTGTCCGCCCATCACCGAGATGCGTGAGCCGGGCCACATAAACAGGAAATGAGGGTCATAAGCACGGCCGGCCATGGCATAATTGCCGGCGCCATAGGAGCCCCCGGTGATGATAGTGATCTTGGGCACATTGGCCGTGGCCACCGCATGCACCAGTTTGGCCCCGTCGCGCGCGAGGCCTGAAGTCTCATAGGTTTTGCCCACCATAAATCCGGTGATGTTCTGAAGGAAGAGGATGGGAATCTTGCGGAAGTTGCAGAGTTCGATAAAGTGGGTGCCCTTCAGGGAAGATTCGGCAAAGAGCACGCCATTGTTGGCAATGATTCCGACAGGAAAGCCCATGATGTGGGCAAAGCCCGTCACCAGGGTGGTGGCATATCGGGCCTTAAACTCGTGAAAGCGGCTGCCATCCACCAGGCGGGCAATGATCTCGTAAGGGTCGGTTTGTTTTTTAAGGTCCGACTGGAGGATGCCATACAGTTCCTCTGGGTCGTACAAGGGAGGCTCAGGGGTTTTCACCTCAAGCACCTGCTTCTCCTTGGGTTGGAAGGTCTCGAAGATGCTACGGCAAATGGCGATGGCATGCTGGTCGTTCTCGGCCAGGTGGTCGGCCACGCCGGATTTGGTGGTATGCACTTCTGCCCCGCCCAGTTCTTCGGGGGTTACGATCTCGCCGGTGGCAGCCTTCACCAGAGGCGGCCCCCCGATAAAGATGGTGCCCTGGTTGCGCACGATTACGGTCTCATCGCTCATGGCAGGCACATAGGCCCCGCCAGCGGTGCACGAGCCCATCACCAGGGCCACCTGCGGGCAGCCCTGTGCCGAAAGTATGGCTTGGTTATAGAATATCCTGCCAAAGTCATCACGGTCGGGAAACACCTCTGCCTGTTCTGGCAGGAATACCCCGCCCGAATCAACCATATATACACAAGGCAGGTTGTTTTGCAGGGCAATCTCCTGGGCACGGATGTGCTTGCGAATGGTTTCCTTTATGTAGGTTCCACCTTTTACGGTAGCATCGTTGGCCACAATCACGGCTTCCCGTCCCTGAATCACTCCGATACCGGTAACAATGCCGGCCGAGGGAAAACCATCCTTGTATTGCCCATAAGCTGCCAGGGGCGATAATTCCAGGAAAGGGGTGTTGGGGTCGATGAGCAGGTCGATGCGTTCGCGGGCCAAAAGCTTCCCCCTGGAACGGTGCTTTTCGACCGCCTTGGCAGGGCTGCCCTGCAGCACACCTTGTATAATGCCCCGATGGGCCTCCAGCATTTTTAGATAATGGTCACGGTTAGAAAAGAACTCATGTCCGGGTGGATGAATATGGGTTGGAATCTGAAACACGTCGGGTGATGGATTAAATTTCTATGTCCCTCAAAAATAGTTGAAATATTAAAAGGAGGCCACTATCTGACCCCTTTTTTACCGGTTTTATTAAAGAAATAGTTCATAAAAGAATTAACACAGCTGAAACATTACCACCCAGGCCGGCAAAGGACGGATGAACATGATGATGAAAAAATCAGGGATGCCTGAATGCATTAAGCCCATAAAATATTTTGACCATCTTTCATCATAGTTGAAAAAGCACACACCACAGCCCTTGCCTGTTTCCACTTTGCCGCACAGGAATAAAAAATACTTGAAGAGGAAATGGTCTTTTGTTACATAAAAAGCGAGGCCGGGTATTTTTTGATTGAGAAGCTCCTGGTTTAGGAACAGAAAAGAAGGATTCATTTATTGGGAAATCAACAGGCCAATGCTTTTCATAATATTAATAAGTTACTAAGGTATAGGGGTTTTAGCATCACCTTTGAAGAGCCTGATACAGTTGCCGTTTCACGAAGCTTGTTCATAAGGGGCCAAGGGAAAAGAGGGCCCTTAAAACACTCAGGGATAGATCTGATCTCAGGTTAACGATAAAAGGCTGATAAAAACCATGAGGTTGTCTCTTTTATTCGGGGTTTGTTATTGGCCGCAAAAGAAAGAAGACTTTTTTCCCCTGCAATTTCTTCCAGGAATTCATACCCGGGCAAATTACGGCCATCCTAAGGAGCAGGTCATGTTAACCCCTAAAAAACTCATTCAATAATCGTAGTTAAAACGTAGTTCAGACGTAGTTCAGACGTAGTTCAAACGTAGTTCAGACGTACACACACGTTTTAACTACGTCTGAAATTCGTTTTAGATACGTTTTAAATATGTATTTAATATGCTTGATCTTTGATCCGGATACCGTTAAAGGGAGGCCTGTTTCCCAGCCAGAAACACGGGAAATTCTGTCAAAAAGGCTGGCAGGGAAGCAGAAAAGTTCTATTATATGGACCCGGCAAGAAAAAAAAAGGCCGTCCCGGCTTTTGGAACAGCCTCTTTTGGCAAAAAGAATTAAGTGATTCGCAATCAATCTTTTATCTAAACTCAGGGCCTTCAAACCTATTCGTTAAGCCAGAGCCCAAAGCCCGGAATTTCTAAATATTTTCGAAATCCACTTCCAGGGGCTGATTGTTAAGGAAGTCGTAAAGGGTAAGGCGGCGCATTTCGTAAAAGCCAGCCCAAAAGGTCCGCAGGGCAGCCAGATAGCGCTGTTTTGAGCGGTCTTTTTCTTCCAGGGCAATGTTGAGTTCAATGATGTCAATGCGGCCGATCAGGAAGCGCTCCTTGGAAACGGCATAGCGTTTCTCGGCAATTATGTCGGCTTTTTGGGCGATTTCCAGCTGGCTTTTGAGCATATTGAACTCCATAACACGCAGGAACACTTCTTGCTCAAAATCGACCAGGGTCTGGTTGACGGTAGTATTAACAAGCTCTCGGTTTGACTCGGCCATGCGGACGCGGCCTTTACCCACGCCCCAGTCAAGGATGGGAATAGAAATTCCGATGGCCAACTGCTGCTGATCGAGGGGGTCACGATAGACCCCTTGGATATCATCAGAGGTTTGGGTGAGGCCATATACAGCAAATAAATCAGCATTAAACCGGCTGTTGGCCTTGGCTTCGCTGACCTGGCTTTCGGCTTCGATCAGGAGGCGTTGCTGGGCAATGATGTCGGCCCGGTTCCTGCGAGCTTCCGCCAGAGCATCGTAAACGTCTATCTGCAGGTCGGGGATATTTTCCGGGGGAATCAACTCCGGAGCCTCGCTACCGTCAAAGCCCAAATAAGAGCGAAAGCGAAACAAGGCCCCCTCGTAATCAATGCGTGATTGTTCAAGGGTAGCCTCTGAATTGAGCACGTTGAGCTCCATCTGAAGGAGCTCATTCTCAGCAATGCGACCCAAAGAAAAGCGGCCCTGTGCAATGCGGTAAAGAGTATCGTTGCTTTCGAGGTTAATGCTGTTGATCTCCATATTGATTTGGGCGAGCAAAAGGTCAAAGAAGTATTGAGTGGCCCTGACAGAGATGTTTTCCAGGTTTTCCACATACTGCTTGCGTGCTTCTTCAAAGCGCAGGGGCTCCACCTGCCGTTCCCATTTAAAGCGGTTGAAGCCGAAGATGGGCTGCCGGAACCCAATATTGATCGGAGTAGAAAGGAAGGATACCGAGTTTCCGTCTTCGCGTATCAGGTCGATCCGCTGTAAGCCTGAGCTGACAAATAACTGTCCGCCGGTGAGCCCTACCGTTTGGCTCAGGGAAAGGGTCCCCGAAGAGGTGGCCAGGCTGCGCCTGACGAATACATCAGTTCCATCGGGCAGAGTTACGGGGGAGATGGTGCGGTTCAGGTTAGGAACGGTAGCTTCCAGGCTGAGGTTGGGCAGGTAGCCGGCCCTGAAGCTGCGAAAACGCCAGTAGCTGCCACGATAGCGATGGCGGGCCGCCAGGGCGTCGGGTGATTGAGCACGTGCCAGGTCGATCACATCTTCCAAGGTCATGAGACGGCGGTCGGAGGCAAAAACTGATGGCATTTCGCCAAAAAAACAAAAGGCAAACAAAGGCAAAAGAAAAAGCACCTTTCTGACCAAAGCAAAAAAGAGATCAAGTTTTCTACGCATGGGTTGCAATAGTATTTAAAAAAACAGCAAAAAGAATTCGCATTCAAAGATAGCACATTATTTAAACCGCCTTCCCAACTTTAAGAAGACAGGGAAAATCACCAGGACTGCAATCAAGCTAAATACAAGTCCTCCAATGGTGCCTGCTGCAAAGGCAAACCAGAAAGCTTCCTTTTTCCCGATGATAAATGGGATCAGTCCCAGAATTGTGGATATAATGGTCAGCATTACAGGGAACACCTTATACTGAAAAGCTTTCAGATAAAGGCCCTCCCGTTTCCTGGATGGTAAAGACCGGCAGAAATGGTTGTAATCGTTGAGGATATATAATCCAGCATTCACCGCCAGGCCACTGAGGAGGATAAAAGCAGCCCATCCCCCCTGGTCAAAATTCAGGCCAAACAAATAAAAAGTGAGGAATAGTCCTGAAAAGGAAACAGGGATAATGGAAAGAATTGCCAGGGGCTGCAGGAGCGACTCAAGGAGAATGGCACAAAGGAAGAAGATGATGGTGATTACCAGGAAAATCAGCAGGTACTGGCTTTTTTCTTCCACGCGCCATGACCAACTTGGGGCGGTGGCTTTATAGCCCAGGGGCATTATCCGGTTGATGTCGTCAAGGAGCTGATTTCTTAATCTTTCTTCCAGTACAGGCGGCCCCAGGAAGGTATAGGCAAGCATCAGGCGGTATTGCTGATTGATTTTGTAAATGTCGTTCCCGATGGGTTTTTTGGCCAGTGTAATACCCTCCCCGGGTTTATAATAACCCACATCCAAACCCATGGGCAAATTTTCAAGGTCCCAGACGTTGAACTGGAGGTGTTTTTCAGGCACCAGGCTTAGCATGACCGCTTGATCATGAATGAAAAGGGTCTGTGAAGGCCTTTTCATTACCTGGTCATAAAGGTCCTGGAAAACTTCAAAGCGATTTTTGCCTTGCATGGCAAGCAGCTCCTGGTCAAACTCCAGCAGGAACTCCATTCTGTTTGGGCTTCGCCAGGGTTCGGCACCATACAAGGCTGGCTTGGAGACCCTGGGGTTTTCACTGGCTTTTGCCATCAGGATTTCCCCGAATCGATACAGTTGTTCATAATTATACCCCTCCAGGACAATATTTGCGCTGCCTGCGCCTGAGCCCAGCACATTACTGAACCCCTGTCCCACGCCAAATACCCTCCATTCGGCACCTCCGATGGAAAGGGCTTTTTGTATTACCTGGTTCTGAAGGATATGGGGAAATGCCCCATGATCGTGTTCCGGTTTAAAAAGAACGCTGATATATCCATTGTCGGGAGCGTTCACACGGGTTTGAAATTGCTCAATATGTTCAAATCCCTTAAGGAAGTCCTCCATTTGAATCATCGCCTCATTGAGTTGATGAACAGTAGCCCCGTCGGGCATCTGTCCACGGATGAAAATGGTTGTGCGTTCAGGATCTGAGAAAAAAGACCGCTCGTAAACAAATTGAGAAAACAGCCTGAATGAGCCCCCCAGGATCTTTTCCAAGGGTCGTTTTAATCTTTGCTGATAAAATGGGGCACCCAGGGTTTTGTTATAGACCATGGCCCCCTTTCCTTCCCCTTCCAAACGATTGGGCAGGAGATGAACGGGGAGGCCAAATCCGAGGATAAAGACCAGGATGACCAGCCATCGGAATTTTCTTGCCAGCAGGATAAACTTGAGGTAAGCATGGCTTGCCCTTACCTTTCGCCTGGAAGATTTGGAAAAAACCTTATGTGCCCGGCCGGCCATTCTAAACTGGGAAAATAATGCGGGAACAAAGAACCAGGCCACTGCCAGGGAGATGAAGAGGTTGATCAGGACGACTCCTGCGAAATCCTTAAGCTGGACTTGTTGTTGTTCTCCCAGGAGGAATATTACTGAGAGGCTTCCCATGGTGGTAAAGGTGGCAGCCAGGATGGCCAGGAAGACTTTTTTGTTTTTGTGATTGCGCATATGCTCAATCATCACAATGCTGTTATCGATGATGATGCCAAACGACACGGTGATCCCTGCCAGGGAATAGAGGTGAATTTCGATAGCGAACAAATAATACCAGCTCAATGCCACCAATAAGTTAGCCATCACGGTAATCAGGATCATCAGGAGGTACCTGGGCTTGCGTGATACCAGAAGGACAAAAAGCATCAGCACGGAGAAAGAGAACAGCATTCTCAGGCCGACGCGTTTCAGGTCTTTGCGAAAGAATTCGGTATCATCATAGGTCAGGATCAGATCCCATCCTTCAGGGCCTTGATCTTGCCATTGCTCAATGGCAGCACGCGTTACATTCGACAGCCTGATCTGGTTCACGCCTCTTTGGGCTGTTATTGCCATCAGGAGGGTGGTTTGACCATTGATCCGGTAATAGCTTCCCGGGGCTTCTTCCACAAGCCTGACGCTCGCCACATCCGAGAGAAAAACCACCCGTTCATTAAGGTTGGCGACGGGGATAGACTCCCATTGGGGGGAGCGATAATCGCCTGCCTTCATTAAGGTGGGTAGTTTAAGGGTAAAGGATGTAGAGTCGTTGGTCAGGGAGGACATGCCCAAATAGCTTTCCCCAAAATAGTGATTCAGTGCTTGGTTGAGGTCACCGGAGGTAAGGCCCCACAACTGCAGTTTTTCAGGACTATAAACCACCTGGTATTCAAAAGGGGTGGTACCATAGAGATTTACGTTTTCGATTCCGGGGATTTGAGCGATCAAAGGGAGCAATTGCCTTTCAAGTTGCTGGCTAATGATCTGGGTGGGCAAAGGAGCCACCACGGTATAGGTCAGCAGGGGATTATTCCTTCCCGAGGCTCTGCTGACCGCGATGGAAGGATAAGAAACCCCCCGGGGGAAACCGGGATACAATCGCCTGATATGAGAGGCTGCCTCAAAACGTATCAGGTCGGAATTCACGCCCTTCTTCAGGCTGATATCGACGTAACCCCTGCCAAACAATGACACGGAACTGATCTCCTTCATTCCCCTGAGGGTGCTAAGTGAGGATTCAATTTTTGAGGTCACCTCACGCTCCACCTGCACCGCCGGGGCATCGGGCCAGGAATAGCTGACGCGCAGGGAAGGCAATTCGTCGGAAGGATGCAACTGAATCCCCAGCAAGGGAATAAACGCCAGCCCCATCAGCATCATTGCTGCAAAAACGATGGTTATGGAAAAGGGCGAGAGACGCATGGGGGAAAGGGGTTCGAGGTTTCTGGTTCAAGCCTGCCGACAGGCAGGCAGGGTTTCTGGTATCGGGTATGGGTAACTTCTTTATGGATCAACTCCTCAAATTCTCAATCACGCCCAATGTATCAACGAGCGGGGGCTTTCACTAACCCTTAAATCATTATTTATCATGGACATAATAACCTTTTTACTTTTTACTTTTTACTTCCTTCATTTTACCTTCTCTTCGCATAAACAGGTAATAATACAACACAGGGATAAAATACAGGCTCACCAGAGTGCCCAGTCCAAGCCCCCCCATAACCACCAGTGCGAGAGGTTTCTGGAGGTCACCGCCCATTCCTGAGATAAACAGGATGGGAACCAAGGCAAAGATGGTCGTGATGCTTGTCATCAGGATGGGCTTAAGCCGATAATGTCCTGCAGTAAACAGTGCCCTGATCAGGGACATCCCTCCAGCCCTCAAGCGATTGATGGTATCAATTTTCAGGATGCTATCGTTGATGGTGATCCCGGCCATAACCACCAGACCTATCATGGACATCATATTCAGGGATTCGCCAAACAGGACAAGCATGATCAGGGCCCCAACGGTTGACAGGGGTACTTCAAGCAAAACGATGAGGGGCAGGCTCAGCGATTCAAACTGGGCTGCCAGGATAAAAAACAGCAGCATCAGGGCCACCAAGCCAATGATAGCCAACTCACGCACCAACACCTTGCGGGCAAATACGCTTCCCGAAAATCCGGCCTCAAAATGAGGGTTGGAATCAAGGGCTGCACGGGTTTTGGCAATCACCTGAGGGACCTGAGCAGCCTGAACTTCTATGGCAAGGGGGTAATACTCCCCTTCAGATCCGGCGGTAATCACCTGGAGGTCACTACTCCTTCCCTGCTTCAGCAAGAGCTGCAGTGGTATCTCCATTCCATCGCGGTTGTTTACCGTGCGGGTATGCAGCATTTCAGTCAGGCTAACCTGGGGCGATGCCACTTTCACGGGGATGAATGAACGGTTGTCCATCAGGGTAATGACCTGATTTTCGTTGAATATCCTCGAAAGGCTTCGCTGCAGGGCATTCATATCAACGCGGTACAGGGCCATCCGTTGCATATCCACTTCCAGCAGGATGTTCTGCTGAAGCGACACAGGCTCAAATTCCAACCCAGGGAGGACCTTTTTCAGGGAATCGATGGTTTCTTCCAGATATGCTGCTAAATCACTACCAAAGTGTTGCCGGGGTTTAAGCCTAATCTCCAGGGGTGGCTGGCGGTCGCCAAACACCTGGTCGAAGAGGTTGCCATCCTGGTGAAACTGCAGGATGGCCTCAGGATAATGAATCCTGAGGTATTCTCTGATCCTGTTTTCCAGGGCAAGAATAGCCGGCTCGCTGGGGGCAAGCAGGTAAACAAGGCTTTGCTGCCGAGTGTTGTTATGGAGGTTTTCGAGCAAAAACTGCTGACGACCAGCCTGAACCGTGCTCAGTTCGACTTCGTCGCCCAACTGGAATAGCAATTCATCCAAACGTTTCAGGTTCTCTTCTATGTGTATGTTTTCGTTCCAGTCGATCCAGGCGAGGGTAGCCTGGCGATGCATCAACGGCATCCGTTCTTTATCGACGAAATAAAACAAAAGGGGCAAGGCAATTACCAGCAGGGCCACGATAATCCAAACCACCCACTGCCGCCGCATCACAAAATGAAATCCACGGGTGTAGATACTTTCATAATCGATGGGGTTGAGCCTGAAAAGAAAGCCCCTTGCCGGGTCTTCCCATTTCTGATAGAGGACATAATACAGTACAGGGATGAAGGTCATGGCCACCGCCAGCGACACCAGCAAGCCAATGGTGATCGCCATTGCCTGGTCAAAAAACAAGGACCCTGCCAGCCCGCTTATGAATACCAGGGGGATAAACACCGAACAAGTAGTCAGCACAGAGCTAAGGAGCGGGGTAAACACTTCGTGGGTTCCAGCAATGCAGGCATCATGCAGGGACTTTCCCTGACTTCGATAACGGGTAATATTGTCAATGACAATGATGGAGTTATCCATCATCATTCCAATGCACAGAATCATTCCTGAAATGGAAATAATGTTCACCGACATTCCGGCCAGGAAGAAGAAAAGCAGGGAGAATATCATAGCAGCAGGCACTGACAGCATGATGATCCAGGGGGTGCGGGGGTCGCGGAGGAAAAAGAACATCACCAGGAAAGCCAGGATGGCTCCTATGACAAGGGTTTGACCAAGGTTAACCAAGGTGATGTCAAGGAGTTTGGTCTGATCGCGATTGACGTTAAACTGAAGGTGGGGATAATCGTTTTCAAATTGCCTGACCATATGATGCAGCTCCTCCTTCAGGTCCTGCATCCTTGCGTCGCCCTGCTTGATGATAGCCAGACTGATGGCCCTTTGGTTTTGCGATAGCACCATTCCTTCGGGCTCACGCACCCTGTTCTCTATCTTGCACAGTTCGCCCACCTGCCAAACCCTGCCCTGATGTTCGAGGTATAGCCCTGCAATATCGGCGGCGCTGATAAGCTGGCCTCCCACCCTTACGTGATACTGGTATTGCTTATCGCGTAAAATGATATTCCCCAGGCTGAGATTGGCTGCCCTTATGGTATTTTCAATGGCCTCAGGCGCCATCCCCAGTGAATGCAGCAACTCCCTGTCGGGGGTTACCACGATCTCGGCAAAGGAACGCCCGCTCATATCGGCCATGGCCACCTGGGGGATCTGCTCCAGCCGGCGGCGAATGATTTCATCAACGAAATTGCTGAGCTCAAGGAAGGCTTGTTCACCCGTATGGTCTTTTATGCCAAGGCTGTCTTTTCTGAGGCTCACATCGAGGTAAAAAACAGGGATATCGGAGGCGCTGGCTTTAATGACAGCCGGGCGGTTCAGGTCACGGGGCAGAGATGCCACGGCTTTATCCACCTGTTCATTAACCTCGATGTAAGCCAGATCAACATTGGTGCCGTAGTCAAACTCAAGGCTGATCAGCCCGCTGCCGTCGCGGGCTTCCGATTTCAGCTCAGCCATCCTGTTCACCTGCATCAGGTGCATCCTGAGGCGGTCCATTACAGCCCCTTCCAGTTCTCGTGCCGAATAGGCGGGAGCCTCAACGCGAACGCTGATGCGTGGAATGTCGATATCGGGCACAAGGGAAACGGGCAACTGCCTGCCTGCCACCAGCCCCAGGGCCAGCAAACCCAGGAATGTCATCATTACCGCAATGGGGCGTTTTATCAGGAAACCCACCATAGCTTATTGAATTTTTACCAATGAGCCGTGGGCCAGGTTCATATTGCCCGACACAATGACTGTGTCGCCCGGCTGCAGGCTGGCCACCCTGTCGGGATTGGCCATCACACTGAAATGGCTGCTGTTTTGATGAATGATGTTTACGTAGGTCCATTCGGCCCGCCCCCCGGCATATTTAAACAACACCTCCAGGTTGTCGCGATAAAGCACTGCCTGGCGGGGCACCACCAATTGTTTGGGGACTTCGCGTTTAACCTTCACCCGCACATTCATTCCGTCGAGCAAGTCGCCTGCCGGACTAATCAGGGCGGTGACCTGCACCCGTCCATGCTCGTCAACCATTGGATTGACCGCTAAAACCTCTCCCTGGCGGATGATGCCCGGCATACCAAAGGGTTCAATTTCCACCTTCAGGCCTGGTGCAATCCAGGGCAGCTCATTTTCCATCACGGGAAACTCAGCCAGGAAAGCGCTGTTGTCGATGAGGGTGCAGAACACTTCGCCCGGGTTAACCCTTTCAAAAGCCTGAACGGTAATGCCGGCCACAGCCCCCGCATAAGGGGCCTTGACAAGGGTCTTTTCAAGGTCTTCATGCAGATGGCGCAGTTCGCTGCTGGCCTCACTGTAGCCTGAAGTGATGGAGGCCATTTGCCAGATTTCCGAGGGCACCGCCAGGCTGTCATTAAGGGTATAGCCACGCCCCAGCAGCAGATCTTCCATTTCGATGGAAACACGGGCAAAGCGCAAACGGGCCTGTTCCAGCCGACGTTCCAGGTTCTCACGGCTCAACTGTGCCAACCCCTGTCCGGCCTTCACCTGCTGCCCGTTTTGCACCATCAGGCCAACCAACTCCTCGCCAAAGGGATAGGCAATACGGCTTTTGCGGCGGGCACGCAACTTGCCATTGCTGATCAGTTCAAGGGTAAAGGTGGAGGGTTCAATAATCGTTACCTCAACGGCCGTTACAAATTCTGAGACAACCTCAGTTACCCTTTCCGTCTCACCTTCACCCCCTGACGAGTTGCGGCAGGAGAAAAAAAGACTGGAAAAAATGAACAGGCCAAGAGCCATTTTCAAAACGAACAGGAGCCGGCAGTTCTTCATATGTCAAAAATATGGTTTACCTTATGATTTACCAAAAATAAAGATAAAAAACTTTAGTTTTGAAATATTTTTTTGCAAAATATATCAACAATAAACAGTTCCGAGTCATAATGCATTGAAAGCTTCAATTTATTCGCTGAAAAATCAAAAATCCTTCAGCTTAATGAATGCAATGATTGGGTTATCGTTCAAATGAACCTCACCCAGTCCGTTTATTTCTTTTTTCATCTCTGCGTCATTGAGATGAAAGGCAGGGACAATAACTTCCACCAGGTAATCATCCATAACTACATCCAACCCAATTCCCCGAAAGGTCTTCTTCGAAAAAAAACGTTCGGGGAAATCCGTTAGGTCATTGATTACTGTTTTGGTATGGTAACTAGCCCCTGAATCAAAAGATTTAATAAAAAAACGGTAGTTCGATTCGTGGTAAAAATCATTGGGGTGGGTGAATTGTATGTAAGAAAAAAATAAAACATTTTCATTGTTTGCAAGAAGGACCGGAAAAGAGGCAAGCCCCTGGCTTTTTGCAAGATATTCCAATTGCTTGCTAAGAGGCTGAAACCCCACTTCATTATCAATACCCATCTTACCAAAATCTAACGCCAGGCAGGGCCGGGCCTCCATTCCATTGATCTGATAAAAATTGTTATCAAACATAAAAGAAGCAAAAAGTTCACCCTTTTCATTTCCAACAAAGCTTTCCGCAAAGGGCGAAAAACCGCTGCCTGAAGTATCAATGGCCTTATCCCGAATTTTATTTACTATTTCGCCTCCTTTTAATATCAACAGGTCAGCATTGGTTTTTTGCCCATCAACCAAATTATCAATTTGCTGAGTGGCAAAGTAATAGGTGTCATTCCTTTTCCTGACCGAATTGGCTGTTATTAAAGGCAGCGGAGAAAAAGAAACAAAATCAAAGGAAATATTTTTGTATTTTATGACTCCAAATCCCTCCCCGCTGAAAGTTATCAGTTCCAGAAAGGATTCATCCTCATCAACAATGACCGGCCCTAATCCAAGGTATTCTCCGGGGCCATTACCTCTTCTGTCCAATTTGGAAACAAATGATCCGTCCCTGTTGAACACCAACACACTATGACTGCTGATGTCTAATACATATATGTATTTATCTCTTATGATAACAGAATGAACTCTTCCTATTACATTACCTGAATCATTCTGCAATTGGACAAGGCTAATTTCTTCTGCAATCTGTGAAATATTCATCTCTTCTCTAACAGGTTCAGAATAAACATTAATAGTTTCAACTGCTTCCTCATTCAAACAGCCAACGAGCAAACTCGTTAAGGTTACAAGGATTAACCCCAGGGCTTTCATTTTTCCGCGTACATCAAGTAACAGTTTAGTCCTCATGGTAAGAAATTTTTCATTAAAAAAATCCATTGCATAATTTTTGAAAAGTCACCTCAATTATCAGGTCTGATTTTTGCCCAATAATTGAGGCGACAATGGGATCAGCCAGCACATTATTCCCGATCAAAAACAGCGCACCGGCAGCAAAGGCAAGCAGCAAAAAGTTTTTACGAATGGTTTTCATAATTTCTGATTTTTTTGGAAACAACATTATTTTTATTGCCCGATATATCCTTTCACGGGCGCAGTTTGGAAACTGCCAATTGCTAATTTCTATTTATCTTTGCCTAAACACCTCCTTTCCTTTTAAGAAAGAGGGCCGGGGTGGGAAATGCAGTTTAGTCGCTTGCGGTTTCCCGCCCCTTTTCTTTCCTGTTTTTATTTTTCCTGATTTCAGTTTTTATTCGTCATTCTGATAAATGTTGGAAAAGAAACCGGCAAATAAGTCCTCTTCTTTCATCAACTCGAGGGGCAACAGCCCTGAAATAAGGCCTTGATTGTCAATAAGTAAAAGCTCGGCATCGTATTGCGTGGTTTCCTTTGCATAAATCGGGTGGTCAACCCAGATTACCTTTCCTTGGTCATCAAGCTCTTCATCCCTCAAGGATTGCATCAGGAAATACCGGTTCGACGGATGCGAGACAATCCGAAAACCATTCTGCTTCCAGCCCTGTTCAATCAGGCGGTGAATAACCGGCATATTGCAGGGCGAGCAGGCATGGGCTTTCAGGTAAAGTAATGCCATTGGCCGCCCGGCAGGTATATTCATAACCTCAGGCATAAGCAAAGGCTCGTGAGCCAAACCAAAGTTTAGGGCAAAGGCTTCTTGCAAAACATCTAGCTGATAGTTGAGCATATTGTTTTGCTGCTCGATCTTGACCAAATTTGTCTTAAGCCTGGAAAGTTCATTAGAGGTTTTTTTTACCTTAAAACTTAAGCCCAGGGATACTACTGAGAACAAAAAGATTAAGAGCAACTTTAATTCAAACTTTTTGACCCAGCATAAAAAATTATTGCGAGTACTTTCCATTTCACCTTCAAATCTCTAACAAAATCCTAAAATTCCTTGCTTTTTATTGGAAACCTGGCCAAATATCTCATGTGAGCGTCGGAGCGAAAAGCCCAAATATTTTCTCCTGACACGCCTATTGTAGTAAACCAACCCGGACCAAGGTCCAATAACTTTTTTAATTTCATTGATTCACCACTCAGATCAATAAGAAGGATTTTATTTGAATAAACCTTGTCATTATCGGAATGATACAACAACAGGTACAATAGGTCATTAAAAAGATATGCATCTCCCACGAGGTTTACTGTTAAGTTCTCTTTTGAAATTTGAGCCTGTGCTTCTTGAATGCGTGGTTTAAGTAATTCAAGGTTTTCAAAAGAAAAATCTTCCAAAAGTATCCCTTCTTTCGAATACCTTTCAACTCGGGGCTGTGTAAGGGAAATGCTCAATACGGTGTTATTGTGCAAAAAAATCTGCCGGTGGTTCTGAACAATGGTTTGCTTGTCAGTATTGAACGGGAAAAGTTGCCCAAATGAGCGATTCCCTTTCAAGTTATTAAAAGGAATTACGGCAACACAACCGTCTAAATCAACCATTGAAATATAAATATTCTTCGAGTCAACACAAAACCTACCTCCAACATACCTGCCCCTCAAATCCAGGAATGGGATTGTTTTAACAAATTGGCCGTTTATAAATAAATCAAGGGCATGTTTTCCACCATTGAAAACAAATAACGTATCATTATAAATATAAAGTTGTCCAGGTCCCAAAAGGTCACCAGGACCGCGACCCAATTGGCCTACTGAAGAAACAAAAGAGCCATTCTCATCCAAAACGATAACCTGGTTTATCTCAGAGTCAGCCAAATAAACCTTATTATTATCAATAAAAACGGAACGAACCCCAATAAAAAAACTACTATCGGGCAAATGCTCTATTCTCAGGTCATCCACCAATTGAATCTCGGCTAAATCTTCTTCTGCTGATTCACAAGCCACAGAGAAGAGAAATATTAACAGGTAAAGGACATTTCTATTTTTCATAATACGGATGTTTTTATAACTTAAAAATTAAATAGGAGCGAGAAGAGCCCGCTCCTATCATATCTCATTAACAATGAGTCATATTACCATCACATTGGACCCAATATGGAGAATATCTGGTACAACGGGAAGTACCTGTGCATGAAACAGAACCCCCATCAGAGCAGGTAACGGAAACAGAACAGGAATAACCGGGTTCAGTAATAGGCACCGACGGATCATCAGCCATCACATTATTCCCGATCAAAAACAGGGCACCGGCGGCAAAGGCCAGCAGTAAAAAGTTTCTTCGAATGGTTTTCATTTTTAAATTTTTTTGTTTTACTTAAATTAAACCAATTGCTTGTTTTCACAGTTGATTTTCTTAAATAATTTATTTAACCTTATCTTTGCCGCTGCACCTCCTTTCTTTTAAGGAAGAGGGCCGGGGTGGGAAATGCTTTTTCACAGATTGCGGTTTCCCGCCCTTTTTTCTTCCTGTTTATCAGTGAAATTTAATTGGTTGCCGTTTCCTTTTTAATAAGACCGGAAATTCTTTTTGCAATCAGGTTTTTTAAGGTTTCGCAGAAACTTTAAACATGACACATATGTGCATGCCAAATTAAAAAAAAACGCCAGTCAAGAAAAATCGTTCAGAATTGCTTATTTATACACATTATAAATAATTTAACCCACCAAACTGCTTTTTTGTTATGTGTTTTACTGGCATGCCTGTTAAAAAAAGTCTTTTAACAAACCGGAAAACAGGCCATCTTCTTTGATCAGCTCAAGGGGCAGCAGGCCGGTAATAAGGCCTGTTGAAGCAACCAATAACAGCTCGGCATCGTATTGTGTGGTTTCATTTGCAAAAAGCGGGCTGTTTATCCAGATTATTTTTGGGGTTTGGTTAAGTAAAAAATTCTGAACGATGCTATAAATACTTTGTAAGGCTTGCAAACCAACCTCTATTTTTGTTTGGTAATTTTCAAAAACAACTCAGCCATTTGCGGGGATGCAAACGGCACACCAACGAGCTTAATTTTTCCTTTCTTATCAATTGTAATTGACCTTTTCACTAAGTGCTCTGGAATACCTGAATTTCCTGTTAAAAACCTATACTCAGGGTCAATTACCGTATAAAACTTATCTTCAAATTCACCAACCTGCCTAGCCTTCTCAAGAAAACTATTGAAGTTGCTGTAAGGAGAACCCTCAATTATAAAAAGGACTGAGTAATGACCCATTACACCCATGGAGTCTAACTTCATATGCCAATCGACATATATAGGATAACATGGAGCACAACCATCTTGCAAATAAACCAGCGATAAAAATTCGTGCTTCCTGAATATTTCATCCAGTTTAATTTCGGTTTTCTTATAATGAACTTTTTCAAACATTTCCAGATTTACTTTTTTCCCAATAAGATCGTATATTTCCCGTTCTTCGGGGGGCATTTGAACACAGGATCCCATTGCTAAAAGATAGCACATTAAAAAACCCTTTATGGCAAATTTCTTCATTATAAACCTTGAATTTATGTCAATGAAAACTTTAGGTTTCTGAACAACCTGCAATTTAATTACTCCACAAACACTAAAACCGGATTATCTGTTTCTTTAAGGTTGTTTACCAGGTGAACAAAATCACTGCCATGGGTTATCTCACCCATGGTTTCATTGTAATAGTCAATTATTTCATGTGGGTGGAGATAATTTATAAGCACACTTTCACTTACCCACCTTGGCCAAAATGGCAGACCTCCATCCATATCGTTTATTAATTTTTTGATTTCCCAACTCTTTCCATCATTTTTACTATAGAGTACCCTTCTTATGTCTCTATCTACCCCCATTGCAAAACCCTTTCCGATATTAACAAAGAAAAACTCAGCGTTTGCCAGAACATTATCTATATAATAAAAATCAGGATACTGAATTCCAGTAAATCCATAATCCAGGTTAAGGTTTAAGTGATTTATTTCATTCTCAAGGTTAAAGACAGCATAAGGGTTTCTTTCAAAGTTCTGATCAAGCCTAAAAAGAGTGTCACTGTAATTAAAGCAATAAAAAGCATCGTTTTGATTTTGGAATAAAAGCACGTGGCCGACTATATTGCTCCTTTTAGTGGGCCTTAGTGAATTTGATATTGAATCAATTATGGCTCCGTTTTTTACAAGGTAAGCTTCGTTTACAGAAAAGTTTAAATCAGCCTCAATGCCTTCTTCTGTAAATAATACTATTTGATTGCTTCCATTAATGTAAAAGTCAGAAACATAATAATCAAAGTAAAAGCTATATAGAAACTCACCGCTTAATGCTTGGTAAACATTAATTAATTTGGTTGGAAAACTGTAAATTAAAAGTTCGCCTTGATATGGATTAATTGCAAACCTGACCCTTCCGGTATGCTCACCCGGACCCCTTCCAACTTTTCCAATCTCCCTGACAAAACGGCCATTTACATCGAATTGGTAGACCCTTTCCCTATCTGAAACAAAAATATTATCCTGAAAAATATTAAGCTTATATATAAAATTTAAAAGGAAATCCGGGTGGCTCTCAAGGGGCAAATATTTTATGGATTCCCCAAGATCAGAAAGAAAAAAATCATGTGGATTCTGGTCAATGATTTGTCTTATTTTAAAATCAATCAAGGGTTCATTCTGAGTTGGTTTTCTTTCCAAATTACAGGAAAGAAATAAAAAAATGATGTTTGAAAAAAATGCAAAAAAATAAATTGGTTTCATCTTCATGTTTTGGCGTTTTTGATCATTCGGCTAGGTTTTCAAAAATAAATTTCATGTTTCAGAAAAATCAACTTTATATTAATCAAGGATTACTAACACCGGATTGTCAAATTCATTAAGGGATTTTACAAGTTCAAAAAAATCAGGTCCATATTTATTATTTTCTTGGTTTTGCTCAAAGTATTCGATGATTTCATAAGCTTGGTGAAAGGCCAAAAGTTTTCCCTGACTTAACCACTGGGGCCAAAAATTCATACCCCCATCAAGATCATTAATTATGCCTAGAGGAGTTATAAGAACCTGCTTCTCGAGTTTTTTGAATAGGGCCGTTGTGGTATTTTGCTTAATACTACCAAGAATACCTTTTTGAAAAGTCAGAAAAATAAATTCGTTATTTTCTAAAACATGGGGGATAGAGATATAATCTGGATAGTGAACTACGGGTGTTGGCGTTAACATAAAATTATTTCTTGATTCCTGATTATCTGTTTTAAAAGCAGCGTGAACAATTTTGTTAAAACTTTTGTCAATACGGTATAATGTGTCACGATAATGAAACATGTATTGGATTTGGCCTTCATGATTATAAATACTGGGACGCCCCATTACATTCCCTCTGACTGTCTGTCTGAAAATATTACTAATTGAATCTTTTCGGTTGCCAAATTTGTCAATTAAAATGGCTTCATTAAGTTCTGCATATGAGTCGCTACCCGGCAATTCCCAGGTAAAAAAAACGATGTCACCATTTTCAAGTACGATTAAATCATAAAGATCAGAATTAACAAACACCTCTCGTTTAAACAAACCTGAGTGTAAGTCATAAACGTTTATATTTTGCAAATAACTATAAATAAGTATTTCATTTTGAAAAACATTTACTGCAAAACGGATATTCCCATTGTGTTCGCCCGGTCCTTTTCCAATACGCCCAACCTCCATTAGCAATTGGCCATTATGGTCAAATTTATAAAGCCCTTTTCGGTCGGAAACAAGAATGAAATCATCTGTAAGCTCAACTTTTTGAATAAATCGAAGAGGAATATTTGTAGCCTGAAGCTTAATGTACTTTAAATCTTTTTTCAGCTCAGATAATAATACCAGCTGTGCTTTGTTGTCAATTGAGCTTCTCACGTCTATTTGAAAATAATCCTTTCCACTTCTTACTTGTTTGCATGAATTTAATAGGAAAAGGCAAGAAACAATAATAATCAGAAAGTAGTTGAGTGTAATCTTTACCATTTTTAAATATCTTTTAAATTTGAAAAAGGGGGCTGACTAAAAAGTTAATTTTTAACTTCAAATCTAACAGACAGCAAGGAGGAATAAAAACATAATTTTCATTTGACTTAAGTTTTGTATTCGAGTTTTGTGTTGTTGGTTTTTGAAAAAATAAGGGAAAGTTTTACTACCCGACTTTTAGTCAGCCCCTGACTTAAAAAAATGTTGTTTTGAGGTTTGGGTTATTTAAATGTCAAAGATTCAAAGTTCAATTTTCTTCTTTATCTTCTTTGTCTTCTTTGCAAAAAGCCCCAACTTCTCCACCATGGAAACAGCGTCTACCACCCCCAAAATCATTCTCTCGGCAGTACCAGCCCTCATATTCTGTAAAACAATTATTCCCACTTTTTATCGCAATTTCTTCAATTGTAAGAAGAGCTGAAGCCAAAGCATAACGTTCTTTATTTTGTGATGCCTGTACATTAAACCAAGAAAAAATTGCAACCACGCATGTTACCGCCCAATAAAAAGTTACTTTTTTCATATAAGTTCATTTTAACCAAATAAAGAGAAAAAAATTAATTATCCGATTTATCATTTCACGGACGCAGTTTGTTAACTGCCAATTC
>JAAYLH010000008.1 GCA_012521995.1 Bacteroidales bacterium
GAAGTGGACAACAAGCAGCCCCAAAAGGAAGAAAGCAAGCCTGAAAACGGGGATAACCAAACCCAGGAAAAAGAACTGTTTAAACCCAAAGGCTTCGACCGCCGCACAGGCGAGCCCATCTATGAGTTCGATGGCATCATCATCGCCGAAGGCGTCCTGGAGATTATGCCCGATGGATATGGCTTCCTGCGCTCCTCCGACTACAACTACCTCAACTCACCCGACGATATTTACGTCTCGCAAAGCCAGATCAAGCTCTTTGGCCTGAAAACAGGCGATACTGTTCGCGGGGGCATTCGCCCGCCCAAGGAAAACGAAAAGTATTTCCCACTAATAAAAGTGGAAAAGATCAACGGACGCGACCCCGCCGAAGTGCGCGACCGCGTGCCCTTTGATTTCCTCACGCCCCTGTTCCCCGACCAGAAGTTCAACCTCACGGGTCATACTTCCGAAACCCTATCCTGCCGGGTGATCGATATGTTCTCACCCATCGGGAAAGGCCAGCGTGGTCTTATCGTGGCCCAGCCCAAAACAGGTAAGACCATCCTGCTGCAGGACGTGGCCAACGCCATTGCCGCCAACCATCCTGAGGTTTACCTCATCGTGCTGCTCATCGACGAGCGCCCGGAGGAGGTAACCGAAATGGCCCGCAACGTGAAGGCAGAGGTTATCTCGTCGACCTTCGACGAGCCCGCCGAGCGCCACGTGAAGGTTGCCAGCATTGTCCTGGAAAAAGCCAAGCGCATGGTCGAATGCGGCCACGACGTCGTTATCCTGCTCGACAGCATCACCCGCCTGGCGCGCGCCTTCAACACCGTGGCCCCTGCCTCAGGCAAGGTCCTCTCAGGCGGTGTGGATGCCAACGCCCTGCACAAACCCAAGCGCTTCTTCGGTGCCGCACGTAACATCGAAAACGGGGGAAGCCTCTCCATCATTGCCACTGCCCTGATCGACACCGGCTCAAAAATGGACGAGGTGATCTTCGAAGAATTCAAGGGCACAGGTAATATGGAGCTCCAGCTCGACCGCCGCCTGTCAAACAAGCGCATCTTCCCATCCATCGATATCGTGGCTTCCGGTACCCGCCGCGAAGACCTGCTCCTCGACAAGGACATCATGAACCGCATCTGGGTGTTGCGCAAATTTATCAACGACATGACCCCCATGGAAGCCATGGAGTTCCTGCTCGAACGGATAAAACATACCAGGGACAACGAAGAGTTCCTGATGTCAATGAACGGTTAGACACAACCCACCTCAACAAAAAAACCGCCTCTGGAATTTTCCGGGGGCGGTTTTTTTTGTTACCAAACAGGGACCAGGGTCTTATTTAATACGGAGTTTATACGGAGTTTATACGGTTTAAAACCGTATAAACTACGAACCTGGTACCTTCCTGGCAGGGTGGTGAGGGTTCAAAGAAAGGGAATGATCATTTCAGCTTTCGTTTCTTCAGGCGGAGGGAATTGCCCACCACCACAATATCGGACAAAGCCATTGCAGCCGCGGCTACGATTGGGGTAAGGAACCCTGCCATGGCCAGGGGGATGGCAGCCACGTTGTAAGCAAAGGCCCAGAACAGGTTTTCCTTGATGGTTTTAAGGGTAGTGCGTGAGCCGGTGAATGCCTTGGCCAGCAGATCGAGGTTTCCCTTGAGCAATACGACCTCGGCCGATTTCACGGCAACCTGGGTAGCATCGCTCATACTGATGCCAATATCAGCCCGTGCCAGGGCAGGGGCATCGTTGATGCCATCGCCCACCATCCCGACACGTGACTTTTTCGAGAGGGCAGTGATGACCTCCAGTTTCTGGTCGGGCAATTGTTCGGCATAGACCTCATCAATGCCAAGGGCAGCCGCCACTTCTTCACAGCGCTTGCGGCGGTCACCGCTGAGCAGAACCGGGTGGACGCCTTTTTCTTTCAGGGTGTGGATGGCTTCGGCGGCCCCGGGTTTGATGGTGTCTTCAATGTCGATCCAGGCGGCCAGTTTCCCGTTAACCAGGAGGTAAACGTTGTGGTCATCGTCATTGGTAAGGTCGGAGGCAATGGCATACGAGCCTGCCTGGTAAGTATAGCCGTCTTCACTTACGGCTTTGATGCCCAGGCCTTTCTCTTCGTTAACGGAGGCCAGGGAAATCTCGGTGCTTCCGGCGAAATGGGCCGCCAGTGCTTGGGCTATTGGATGGGCTGAATGTTTCTCGAGGCTGTAAACAATGCTGGCAGCCTGGGCATCAGAAAATCCAAAGGTTTTCATTTTCCTTACGGAGAATTTTCCTGTGGTAAGGGTGCCGGTCTTGTCGAAAACGAGGGTTTCGATGCCGGCAAATTTATCGATGGAGGTTCCGCCTTTGACCAGAATTCCGTTTTTAGCCAGGCGCCCCAGGCCTACCACCACAGCGGTGGGAATGGCCAGTCCGAGGGCGCAGGGGCAGGCGATAACCAACACGGCCACGCCCCGCATCAGGGCATCGCGGAAGGGGATGTCGCTAAACAGCAGCCATCCCCCCATGGTAATCAAGGCCAGCGCCACTACCGTGGGGACAAAAATGGCACTGATCCTGTCGGCCAGGTTCTGCAGCCGGGGCTTGTCCTGCTGGGCGCTGCGTACCATTTCAATGATCTGCGAAAGCACGGTATCTTTTCCTGTAGCGGTAGTACGGATCTTGAGGTTGCCCGAAACGAGGATGGTTCCCCCCACGACCTTATCACCCACCGATTTATCGACAGGCAAGCTTTCGCCCGAGATCATGCCTTCGTCAATGCTTCCGTGACCCCAATAAATTTCCCCGTCGACGGGTATCTTGTCGCCAGTATTGACCAGCACTTTCTGACCGGTTTCGACGAGTGAGGCATCCACTTCCTCGATCACCTCCCCTGCCCCGTTGCTGCTGATGGTGATTCGCCTGGCAGTGTTTTTCTGGAGGCGAACCAGGTCATCGACAGCGCTGGTGGTTTTTTTGACGGAGCGGTGTTCGAGCATATTGCCCAGCAACACGATGGTAATGATGGAGGCAGAGGTTTCGTAAAACATATAATCGTGGCCAAGGCCATTGATGGTACCGACCAGGCTGTAGACAAATGCGGCGGTGCTGCCCAGGAAGATCAGCACATCCATATTGGTCACCCCCGAGCGAAGGCTGTTGAAGGCGCTTCGGCCAAAATGCCAGAAGCCGACTGCAAATACGGGCAGGGTCAGGGCGAGCTGAAACAGGTCGTTGTGCAGCAAGGGCACGGGAACAAACATGGCCAGGATCAAGGGGACCGTAAACACCAGGCTGAACCAGAATTTCTTCTCAATAGATGAAAGGCCCTGCTTCTCTTCCCTTTCGTCTTCTTTGGGGAAGATCACTGAGTAACCCAGACCTTCAATGCGTTTTACGGCCAGGGCAAGGCGGCTTTCATCAGGGAGTTCAAAGCGAACGCTGTCGGTGGTGAAATCGGCCGATACATTCGAGAAGCCTTCCTTTTCCAGGGATTTTTTGATGCCAAGGGCGCAGTTGGTACAACTCATACCCTCAACTTTGAGTTCTATTTTTTTGAAAAGTTGATCTGACATAAGGTTGCAGAGTTATGCAGTTTTCTAAAAATAAAACAAGTCCGGAAGGCAATTGTTTTCCGGAGGGCGGGTAATGAAGCCCGGAAAATTAGCTGTAGACGGTGAGGGTGAGCCTGCGTTGACCGCCGTGGTTGCGGAATTCGGCAAGGCAGATACCCTGCCAGGTGCCAAGCTTCAGGCGTCCGCCGCTGATGGGTATTGTTAGCGAGACCCCAGTCAGTGCTGCCTTGACGTGGGCTGGCATATCGTCAAAGCCTTCGAGTGTATGGGTCAGGAAGGGAAGGCGCTCGGGCACGATGTGGTTGAATGTGGTCTCCAGGTCTTCCATTACCGAGGGGTCGGCGTTTTCGTTGATTGAAATTCCGGCAGAGGTATGATGAATGAAGAGGTTGAGCATGCCGGTCTCGGGCAGAGCCCCCAGGGCAGTTACAATCTGACGGGTGATAAGGTGGAAGCCCCTGGGATATTCGGGAAGCAGTATTTCGGTTTGCTTGATCATTTTTTCAGGATTTGGGGATCGGTTTACTCAAATTTCGGAATAATCAGGCACTAAACAAAGCCCGGATGGGCAAAAAAAAGGCACCTGAAGGAGGTGCCTTTTACAATATGAAAAAAAACAGGGTTAGCGAGTAGGAATCTTAAGGTCGAGGCCAATGGCAAACACCATATTGCTTCTATTGTAAGTTTCAACTGCGGGCATCTGAATAGGAGGAGTTGTTGGCAAATAATAATTAATATCACTTTTATGCTCTTCGTACATACTTAACATAAACCCAAAATTCACGTCAATCATGGGAGTAATAGAGTAAGCACCTCCAATTCCAAAGGTATTTGTCGATAAACTATGAGAAAGATCAGTATGATAATTCTCTTTTACACCTGTCTGAGTACGAAGGTAACCACCGCTAACAAGAAATTGGTCAGTAATTTTGTATTCAAGAGCCAAAGCATACTCAACAAAATTCTTGTCAATAATTTCGTCGTTAGGAAGGTGCTTTCCATAATCAGCGGATTTATCAAAATAGTAGTGAATACCACCAGCAACATTGAATCTATCACTCAATTCATAAGAAGCACCTACTGAAAGCATTGCTGGCATATCGCTGCGAACCTTTTCCCCATCAGGGAACTGAGGGACCAATAAATCTTTTGTGGTTTCGTTTTCTAATTCAAGTTTAGTAATGAATTCATATTTAATACCAATATTAAACCGCTCAGAAGGTCTGATATTCAAACCTAAAACAGGCGTAATTGCATTGCCCTTTTGTGTTGCCTCAACTTCACCGTCAGATGTTAAGGCAGCAAAAGTTGGTTGATTGACTGCTGTAAAAAAATCAGAAGCAGGCATCAAATTGCCGCTTGGGTTAATTAAGGGATGTTGAGGGTTTATTTGAATATTTCTAAGGTAACCATCATAAGAGTTGTTGGCAATTACATATCTTGCTCCAGCAAAAACACCAATAACATCCGAAACAGCATAAGAAACACCTCCCTGGAACCCAAAGAAAATGGAACTTCCTTTGAAAAAAACATCCATATCATACTCTGTTGTTGGAACTCCCATTTGACTAACCACAAATGGAAGACCGGAAAAAGGAGCTTCAAAAGAAGGGAGGCCATTTTCATACTCTGCACCACCGCCACCACCAACAGGATTAAACCCAAAGGAGAAAGCAAATCTATTCATTTTGTAGGCAGCATAAATTCCAGGAAATAAAGGTGCTGATACTGTGCCATTATAATCATTGTCATTAAATCCAAAGGGGCTAATTAATGTGCTATTAATTTCCCTTTTTTGGGAAATAACCTGATTATTCAATGAAAGATAAAATCCATCTTTCATTTGAGTTAACCCGGCTGGGTTAAAATAAATGGCGTCAATTCCCAAAGAAGCGCCTCGGGCAGGCATGCGAACGTAGGATGCACTCTGGTTGGTATTGGTCATAATACCACCGGCAAAAGCCGCGCTTGAAAAAAGCGCAACGGCCATCAACATTACAAAAATCTTTCTCATAGTTTTAATGTCTTTTGGTTTTTATTAAAACGGAGCGCTAAATTAGGACAATTTTGCGCATCAAACATCAGCACAAACGGAATTTTAAAACAAATGTTGAATCAGATTGGATTTAATTCTTAGTGAAAAGAAAGAATTTTTTTTATTTATTGACATATTTCATCTATCCGACATCGAATTAATTCATTTTGTTTGAATATTATTAAAATTGTAAAAAATGAAGAAAATTCTTGTAATACGAAGTCTTTCGTATTAAATTTGTATACGAAACTTATCGTACTATGAATTCAGAGAAAAAATATCACCCTACCGAGAGCGAACTGGAGATCCTGCAGGTGTTGTGGGAAAAAGGAGAAGCGACCGTGCGAGAGGTGCACGAGGTGCTTGAGCAAACCCGCGACATTGGCTATACCACCACGCTGAAGACCATGCAGATAATGAATGACAAGGGTTTACTGGAACGCAACACCAGCAGTAGAACCCATATTTACAGACCCTTGATCACCCGCAAGAACACGCAGAAACAGTTTTTGAATAAAATGATCGATGGTCTTTTTCGGGGGTCTGCAAGCCGCATGGTGATCGGGGCATTGGATGAAAGCAATTTATCGGAGGCAGAATTGCGGGAGATACAAGACTATTTGAAACAATTTGAAAACGGTGAACAATGAGGCTGGTTGAAAACCTATCCCATCCGCTGATCAATGCCCTGGGGTGGACATTGCTTCACGCCCTCTGGCAGATCTTGCTCGTTGCCCTTTTGTGGCGCAGCATACTATTTATTTCGCGCAAAGCCTCTGCCAGCATTCGGTATAACATTACCCTGATCGCCCTGCTAAGCATCCCGGTGATTTGTGGTTTCACCTTTTACCGTCAATACCAGATTTACCAGGCGGCTTCACCCATCGTTTCCATTGAATTTGCAGACGGCGTATATTCTGCCAACAGCCCAAACAGCAATTCTTTTTCCCTTGTCCAGAAGAATTATCCGGGTTTTTTGGCCGGACTGGAGAACCTCACTCCTTACCTGGTATGGATTTATCTTGCAGGCCTGTTGGTTCTTTCCATTTATACCATGGCCAGTTATGCGCGAATCCACCAGTTAAAAAACCGTTACATCAGCCCCATCCCATTGCTGTGGCAACAAAAAGCACAGTCGTTCAAAACGCAGATGGGTTTAAAGCGTGGGGTAAGAATTTTCCAGAGCAGTAAGGTCACCGTTCCGGTGATGGTGGGTTTTTTTAAACCGGTCATTCTGCTTCCACTGGCCATGCTCAGCTCGCTCAGCACCGAACAGGTTGAGAGTATCCTGCTTCACGAGATGTATCACCTTCGGCGCAACGACCATTACGTAAACGTATTGCAAAATATCCTGGAGATCCTGTTCTTTTTTCACCCTGCCACCTGGTGGGTCAGCCGACATCTCAGGGAAGAGCGGGAGAATTGTGTGGACGAATGGGTTGTGAAATTCACTTCAACCCCATTGGTGTATGCCCAGGCCCTTATCACTCTTGAAGAAAACCGCAGCGCCACCCTTCAACCCGTGCTTGCTGCCACCCAATCCAAATCCCTTTTATTAACAAGAATCAAAAACATAATGGCCATGAAAACAAAGAAATTCAATCCCGGACAGAAACTGGCAGCCCTGCTTGTAATTATCACGGCAGCCATTTCGGTAGCCTGGATCAACCCTACCCTGTCCATCAACCACGGGCAGCCAGGCATCGATTACAAACCTGAGGCCTATCCCCTTTCCTATTACAATGCGAATCGCAGCGAGCCCGAATTGGTCATGGAGAACCAGCCTCCCCAGAGTCCAGTGACAATACCAGAGGCGGAGGATACCCTAACTCAAAAAGAACCCGAAAAAATCATCCTCAAAGACGGGAAGGCCATTGCCTGGAGTGAGCTTTCTGAAGAAGACCGTGAGAAAATCAGGGATGCCATGCGCGAGGCCAGGATAGCGATGGAAGAAGCCTCGCTGGAGATACAGGCAACCTTCAACTCGGAAGCATTCAGGGAGCAAATGCGACAGGCCCGCCTGGATATCCTGAAGAGCCAGGAGGAGGTACAGCGAGCCCTTCAGGAGGCGCATGCCGAGACCAATGACTATTTCCAATCCGAGGAATTCAGGCAGGAAATGGAAAAAGCCCAACAGGAAATGAAGAAAGCTATAGAAGAGGCGGGCAGGGAAATGGAGTATTTCCGCACAGAGGAATTCCAACAGGACATGGAGAAAGCACGTGAGGCTTTCAGGAAAGCAATGGAAGAAGCCAGCCGTGAGATGGAACACTTCAAATCTGAAGAATTTAAACTGGAAATAGAAAAGGCGCGCGAAGAGATGAAGAAAGCCCTCGAGGAAATGCGCCGCGAGTTCAGGGAATCAGGCAATGAGTCAGAAAGAATAAGGGTGATGATGGATTCCATGGAATTGGAAGGATTCAGCCGGATCATGGAGATGACCCTCCTGGCATTGGAAGAGAACCTTCAGTATATCGGGCCATTGGTTCAGGAATCAGTGGAAGCTTTTGATGTTGAAGAGATTCTCAACAGCATGCTTAATACCCTTGAAGAACCTCTGCCGGAAGAGCCCAGATAGTGATCTAAACTTATTGGAAAAGCTGGGGAAAAAAAAGAGCCGTTAACAAATCGTGACGGCTCTTTTTTTTAAGATATTTATTAGCTCCCGAGGGTAGCTACCATAACGGCTTTAATGGTATGCAGGCGGTTTTCGGCCTGATCGAACACCACGGAATGTTCTGACTCGAAGACTTCTTCGACCACTTCCATTCCATCGAGGCCGAACTTCTGAAAGATCTGTTCGCCAATGGTGGTTTCACGGTTATGGAAAGCAGGCAGACAGTGGAGGAACTTCACTTTGGGATTTCCGGTTTTCCTGATCACGTCCATATTTACCTGGTAGGGCTTCAGCATTTTGATTCGCTCTTCCCAGACGTGATCGGGCTCGCCCATTGACACCCAGACGTCGGTATAGAGGAAGTCGCAATCTTTGACGGCATTTGCCACATCATCGGTGATTGTGATCTTCGCGCCGGTTTCTTTGGCGATTTCACGGCACTGAGCCACCAGCTCCTCAGCAGGCTGAACATCCTTGGGGGCTGCTGCGCGGAAGTCCATACCCATTTTGGCAGCGCCAACCATCAGGGAGTTTCCCATATTGTTGCGGGCATCGCCCAGGTAGCAGAACTTGATTTGGTGCAGGGGCTTGTCGCTGTGCTCCATCATGGTGAGGAAGTCGGCAAGGATCTGGGTGGGATGGAACTCATTGGTAAGGCCATTCCAAACAGGTACGCCGGAATAGGCTGCCAGTTCTTCCACGGTGGTCTGGGCGAATCCCCGATATTCAATACCATCATACATGCGTCCAAGCACGCGGGCTGTATCCTTCATCGATTCTTTTTTGCCGATCTGGCTTCCGCTGGGTCCGAGGTAAGTCACTCGAGCGCCCTGATCGTAAGCGGCAGTTTCAAAAGCACAGCGGGTACGGGTGCTGTCCTTTTCAAAAATCAGGGCAATGTTCTTCCCTGCAAGCCGCTGCTGCTCATATCCGCCATATTTTGCTTTTTTCAAATCGAGTGAGAGGTCGAGCAAAAATTTGATCTCCTTGGGGGTAAAATCGAGCAATTTCAGAAAACTCCTGTTTCTAAGATTGTAAGCCATGATAATTCTCCTTTTAATGGTTATTGGGTTAAAAAAATTTTTTCTTCAGTTTTCCCAAGGCAGGAAGGCCTTTGTTTTCCTTTCTCATGAACCTTTCAGGCATTGCCCCTTAAAGTCAGCGGTCTTAAGCCTTCCATACTTCGGGTTTGTTTTGCAAAAGTTATGCTTAGCCAAAAATAACGGTTCCCGCTTCCGGATTCTCGAGCTGGGCAGCCTCGGTAATGATGGCTTCCTTTCCTCCATTTTCGACAAACTCAATGCAAGCCCTGACCTTCGGAGCCATACTGCCTTCAGTGAACTGCCCGTCAGCGAGGTGCTTTTTTATTTCAGGGATGGAAACACGTTCCAGCTTCTGCTCACCCAACCTGTGGAAGTTAATGAAGACATTGGGTACATCGGTCAGGATGCGGAACTCATCAGCCTTGATTTTGTTGGCCAGCAGAGATGAAGCCAGATCCTTATCAATCACGGCATCAATGCCGATCATCTTGCCTTTCTTGTCAAAATAAGCGGGGATGCCGCCACCACCCACGGTGATGACTATGGTGCCAGTGCGTGCCAACTTTTCGACGGCTTCCCAATTGGGGATGGCAATGGGCCTTGGCGATGCCACGACCCTTCTCCAGCCCCGCTTGCGGGGATCTTCGTGAAACACCCATTCAGGTTGCCCTTTTTTCAGGTCTTCCATTTCTTCCATAGTATAGAAAGGGCCAACGGGTTTGGTAGGATTCTGGAATGCGGGGTCGTTCCTGTCGACCATCACTTGGGTCACCAATGTGACGATGTTGCGTTCGATGCCTTGCTCTGCCAGCACATTGCGCAATTGCTGCTCAATCATAAATCCGATGGAGCCCTGCGTTTCGGCCACACAAAAATCAATGGGCTGTTTGGGGAGGCCATAAATCCGGTGGCCGGCCTCGTGCTGGAGCAACACATTGCCGACCTGGGGGCCGTTGCCGTGCCCGATCACAAGGTCATAACCCGTTTTGATCAGTCCCACCAGGTTCTGGCAGGTCTCATATACGTTTTGCTCCTGCTCGTCAATGGTGCCAATCTGGTCGCCACGCAGCAGGGCGTTTCCTCCGAAAGCGATTACCGATAATTTTTTCATTATTGTATATTTATTTTGTAAAAATCATTTCTTAAACGAATGGACCGATATCCTTTCCCGGGCTTCGGGTTTGGGGTAGAAATAAAAAAGCCAGATTAAAACCTGCATTCACCCCATCCCAATTGTTTTTTGCAAATTATAGAAGGATTGCCAAACCCACCGGACCCTTAATCGGGAATGCCGGCAATCGCCTCAAAAAAAATCAGGGAAGGGTAAACAGTGTTTTTCATCCAGCCTAAATCACTTTATATTAAGCGTTTATAAAAAGTTATGCAAAGCTATGAAATTTCACTGAATTCCCTTAAACAATCAATGCAAAAAAAGAACATAAAAAAAGGCAATCCAACCTTAGAGTTCTCCTTGATGGATTTTGCTTGAACGCGAATATTTTGTTCCATAATTAAAATAAATAAAAAAAAGACCTTAAAAAAGAATTAAAGCATTAGATTCAAAATGCATTTGCCCATCGCATGGCTGGGTAAAAAACAATCCCTAAATTTAACCATTCAAACAAGACATTATAATTTCTGCTAATGACAAATCAAATCCTGGTATTTGCAAGCCTTGGAATAGCCCTCTTGCTTTTTGGTTGGGGCAAAATTCGCCATGATTTTGTTGCCCTCATAACATTATTCCTGCTAATCATTGCTGGGATTACCGATCCAACAGAAGCCTTCAGTGGTTTTGGGCATCCCGCTGTTATTACCGTTGCAGCGGTACTTATCATTGGGAAAGCATTGGAATATTCGGGGCTGATAGATCTTCTGGGAAAATGGGTCATGAAGATCGGGTCCAGTCTTTTGTTGCAGATTTTTTTATTGTCCCTGCTGGTGGCCGTTGCTTCAGCATTCATGAATAATGTGGGCGCCTTGGCCATTATGATGCCCATCGCCATTCATCTTGCCAGGAAAGGAGGCAATCCGCCTTCTTACATTCTTATGCCAATTGCCTTTGCCTCGCTTCTTGGAGGCATGACAACCCTGATAGGGACACCTCCTAACATTATCATTGCTTCCTTCAGAGCTGAAAATTACGGAGAGCCTTTTGGCATGTTCAGTTTTACACCTGTTGGCTTGGTCATTATGATTGCTGGCATCGCCTTTATTACTCTCATTGGCTGGCGATTGCTACCAAGAAGAGCTGCAAAAAAATCGGAAAAAGAATTGTTTGACTTGGATGATTACATTTCCGAAGTAGAAGTGCCCAATGATTCTGACTTAGCTGGTAAGGCCATCTCAGAGCTTTATGCCAAAACAAATGCGGACATTCAACTTCTTGGTTTGGTCCGCGATAAGAAACGCATACACGCACCAAGCGATGAAGCTTTAATTTTAGGAAAAGATATCCTTATTCTTGAATCAGATGCCAACGAACTGGAAAGCTTTTTAAAAGACACTAAATTAAAAATTGTTGGTGACAAAAAATTCAGAAAAGACGCCGAGGGGTCGGATAAAATTGCCTTTGCGGAAGCTGTTGTGATGGCTGACTCAACCCTTATTGGGCGCACGGCAGCCGATTTACACATGCGAAGCAGATATGGCATAAACCTGCTTGCCGTTGCCCGCAGAGAGAAAAACATCCGTAAGCGTATTGACCATGTGATTTTCCGCAGCGGTGATGTACTTTTGCTTCAGGGTCGCGAACATTTATTGAACAACACAATTACTTCAATCGGCTGCCTGCCATTGGCGCAAAGGGGGCTGCGGTTGGGCTACAAAACCAGAATTCCCCTTGCTCTTGGGATTTTCTTCACTTCCATTGGGCTTATCATTGCAGGATTGCTTCCGGTTCAGGTTGCCTTTACCATGGCAGCATTAGCAATGGTCCTAAGTGGGGTGTTGCCTGTTAAGGAAGTTTACCGCAGCGTTGATTGGCCGGTGATTGTATTGCTTGGGGCCATGCTTCCTGTGGGAGCAGCCCTGGAGGCTACCGGAGGTGCGGCCCTGATTGCATCGCTGATCCTGGATTTAGGTGGCAGCATTCCAAACTGGGCCATTCTGACCCTAATTCTGGTCATCACCATGTTTCTTTCCGACATCATTAACAATGCTGCCACTGTGGTCCTGATGGCCCCTATTGCCATTGGAGTAGCCGATGGGATCGGCGTCTCCATTGATCCATTCCTTATGGCGGTCGCAGTGGGGGGATCCTGCGCATTCCTAACCCCAATTGGGCACCAGTCGAACACCCTGGTCATGGGCCCGGGCGGATATAAGTTTACCGATTATTGGCGCATGGGGTTGCCGCTCGAAGTCATAATAGTGGCCCTGGGCATCCCTGCCATTATATATTTCTGGCCGTTGTAGAAAGGTAAAAGGATTAGGGATCAGGGCTTAGTGATTATTCTGCATACAAACTCAATTCAACCCTCCTGTTTTTTTGCATTCCTTCCGGGGTTTCGTTGGTATCAGCAGGCATAGTGCTGCCAAAGCCTTTAATATGAAGTCGCTCTTCTTCAATACCTCTTCCAACTATGTATTCTGCTACACTCCCTGCCCTTCGCGTTGATAAATCCAGGTTAAGTTCTGGGGTTCCGGCGTTGTCGGTATGGCCGATGATTTGAAGTTTTCTATGACTGTTTTCTTTTAGAAAACGAACCAGCCTATCGAGCATTTGAAATGCTTCGAAGTTAAGATCGGCAGAGTTGGTTTCGAACAAGATTGGCCCGAAACTAAATTCAGATATTTCATTCACTTTCTTTTCACCTTCAAGGTCAATTTGCGACTCCACCCCAGCCGGGGAAACTGGCTGTTCAGTTGTGTCCTCACAATCAGCTGCTAACAGATTGGATTCTTCAGGATGCGCTGCCAGAATAATATCCGGATAAAACAACTTATCCACATCCTGGTCGGCTATGTCATCAGGTACAAGCACAAAACTGTCTATATAGCAACTAGCAACAGTATTATTATATGGAGGACTTGGTTCATAATTATGAAAACCAACTGTTAAGTAGCGAAAAAAATCTGCAGCTCTGAATACCAAATCTACCTTGTACCACTCCCCAATAACATCATTTTCAAAATCGCTGACTATTAAAAGGTTCTTTTCGGGAAAAACATTTGTTTCATCAGGCTCATTTTGCCAAAAACCTACTGCAAACTGGAATTCCTGAGCAAAAACCTGGGGCTTCCAAATCCAAAAACTAAGTTTATATTGCCTGCCTTTTTGCAAGCTGGTATTAAGCCGGTTTAGTAGCACGGGATGTGCTGTTCTCACTACACATTGACCTTGGTGCCATGGAAAACCTTTTACCTGGGCAAAGTGGTTGCCACAAATGGTTTCGAAATGGCGGTGATAGCTTATGGAACCTTCCAGAGGATGATGTGGTTTTTTGGCAGGCCCATTGATAATTTTGGGTGAAAAGTTACCTATACTTTGCCATCCTTGAATTTCTGTAAAATTGCCAATATAATTGCAATTATGTTTGGGAACAATACAAGGTTTCCCTGACCAACGATTAAATATTACCTTGCTGAAAATGGAATCTTCTAATATGCCATTCCTGAAAACAAAAAAACTTTCAGTAATCACAGTTGCATGGCAATCAGGCACTTCGTTATAATAAGTGTCGGTAACTTTGTCGAGCCTGACAGTATCTTTACCCTCTAACCTAAGTTCGTCCAACTGCACAATCCTTTCATGCTCAAAGTCGCTTGCCCATGTTGAAATAAGACGAAAATCGGTATAAATAATGTGCTCCTTTATGTCTCCAACTTGCTCAAAACTCCCGTTGGGTATCAGGTTTTGGTGACGGGGGTAAAGGCAGTCAACCCGCTCAAGTTTACCGTTACTGAAGTGTTCCGTAAGAAAAAGTTCGCCTTGGGTGTTGAAAAGCATTCTTTGGCCAACGGCAACCGAATCAACCACCACAAATCTTTCTTTTTTTATGCGCGAAGTAACCACTTCAGAGAGCACATTGTTTTCGAATATGGAATCTAAAACCAGCAGGTCTTCTTTTATAATCCCAGGCCTAAAGGTTTCTTTCCTCTCCAAAACAGTTCGTCCGACTTCACGCGAAGAATGCTTGTTCCATTGGTTTGATGCCCCGACCCCAATAAATGGAAAAAGTGCGAGAAGAGTAATGAGAAATGGCCAAAGTTTCATGTAGCTGATTTTATTTTTTCAGTCAAGTAAATGTGGTTCGAAGGTATAGTTAATAATGACCATAGGTTGCCCAGGGCGCGGTGCCATGCGCGGCCAAAACCCATACGCACCTTGAGCTGTGGCTGCGAAATATGGGGGTCTTATCGCCTTGAAACTTTTGTAAGTATTATCGTCTAAATTAAGAAAAACAGTGTATGGAAGGTAGTTAACCAGGAAACCAAAGGAAACCACGTTACCATGCATGGTCAAGCCTTTTAAGAAATCCACTTTGTCGTTTTTCCCCTGCCTTAAGGTTGGGTTGTTGTTAAATTCCATAATTTCATCGGCGGTGTGGAGAATAACTCCGGTCATTGAAAAAAGATGTTCTATACCACTATTTGTTATCATGAAAACATCGTTCGAATAGTCATTATTATAAAGCACAACATTTCCGCTTGGCCAAAGGTGCCTTTGGCGCCAGAATGGGTAAGAATCATCGTCAACACCTTTCTCGGTTTCCATCGAATCAATTATCTCATTTCTTTCAAGACAATAAACAACCAGCCTGTATTTATAAGAGAAATCTTCATAAACATTTTGAAAAGCCACTTTATTTTCGCCAAGGTATTCGCAATACATTGGTGTGAAAGGAAGATCATACTCGGCTATAAACAAATCCTTGTCGTAAATTAAAACCCTGCCAAGTTGGGTTACAAGATGAAGCTGGCCGTCCATTAAAAAGAAATCAAAAATATTTAGATATTCTCCAGGGCCTCTGCCCTCCCGGGCAATTTGGTAAGCCAATTGACCTGCTTCATCAAAAACGAAAATGGCCTTTTGCCTCTTATCTAAAATATAAAAATTCCCATGGTGCTCCTTTACAATATCGAAAGAAGGAATTAACTGACTTCCGGGGTTTAGAACAATGGTGTCAGAGTTTGCAAAGAAAGGTTGATCGCCGGCGGTCTGGACCACATCATCAAGATCAAGCACAAAGGGTTTCTCACTCCGGTTTTGGAAAAATGAGCAGGAAATGGTTGAACCTAGAAAAAATGCGATCAAGATTAGTTTAAAAAAATGCACCTTTTTCAAATTAAAGATTTTTCACAGTTTTAAAAAAACAGCACAAAAGTGATAAAATTGGCCGCTTTGTGCCGTTTAATGGTTTTATTAATCGCACACTCTCATAGATTCATACCAATATAAATGGTCCTCTAATACCATACCGGTTGAAGGGCAATAAACCAAATAACCGCCTGCGGTATAAGAAACTAAACAACCATTTTCATCAAGGTCTTGTTCATGCCCTATTACTTGAACATTCATGGTGCCACCTGGACAATCTGCAAAAAGTGGAGCACCACCAACTATAAAAAACGAGAAAAGGGCTAAAGTAATCACTGTTGTGATTCTGAGTAAATGCTTTTTCATCTCTATTAATTTAAAAAGTTACAACTTCTTTATTGGAAATAACTGGATCCGTTATTAATGTGCCTGGGGCTTCCTTATTTGAGCGGATTAGCCAGCATGACCGAGTTTTGGTTGGCACGGTGTCCCTTCAGGGTTTCAAAAACCTTTTTAATGCCCTATACCGGGGGACACAAAACGCCAGCATAAGGTTACCAATGCCAAATTAGTCTTGACCAGCTTCCAAATCACATGTGTTTTTTTCTTACACCAACCAACCAAAATAATTCGATTGACAGGGCTGCAATAATGCAAAATCTTGATTATTGGTCTATTATAGGGATGGAGTAAATGCCAAAACCTTACAGGGTACCCTTTAAATTCTATTTCCAGCGCAATTTGCATTGGCAATGGTTTTATATCAAATTACCGGTTGCTAAAATATGTATTGATTTTAAACCCAGCAAGTTTTTTATTAAATAACCTGCATTTTTTAATCCTAAAAACCAATTTTTTATATTAAACTTCAATCTCCCGAGCATAGCGGGTGGCAATAACACTCACGGCTAATATCTGGAAAGCGTGAAAGATCATAAGAGGCAGAAGCATGATTCCAGCCGAGGCCATGTTTCCGAAAAGCACATTGGAAAAAACGGTTCCGTGCACCAGCGACTTTTTGGTTCCGCAAAAAACGGCCGTGATGCGGTCTTCGCGATTAAATTCTAGCCAGGTGGCCAGGAAATAAATAATTCCATACACAACGAAGAAAAGAATGATCACCAGGGCAGACAGCCAGCCAAGATCAGCCCATCCTAGCCCTTCAAAAAGCCCGGCATGGAACGACTCGGCAAAGCTCTTGTAAACAATCAGCAAGATGACACTTTTGTCAAACAGGGTGAGTTGGCGGGAATATTTACTGGCAAAGGCGTGCCACCGGGGCTGTAGCAAAAGCCCGAGGGTCACCGGCAGGATGATCTCAAGAAAAAGTTTCAAGTAGATCTGGGTGAAGTCAAAATCACCCTGCTGCGATTGCATAAAAAGCCCCATCCAAAGCGGGGTAACGGCAATGCCAATGATTCCAGAAAGGCTTGCATTGAAAATGGCCGCCGGAACATTCCCTTTGGCCAGCGAAACCATCACCACCGAAGAAGAAACCGTGCTGGGCAAGGCAGCCAGAAAAAACACCGCAAGCCAGAGGGTATGCTGGTATTCATTCCCCATCAAGGGATAAAACGCCATGATGATCAGGGGAAACAACAGGAATGTGGAAAGCTGAATCAACAGGTGAAGGCGTACATTGCGCAGGCCACTGCGAATCTTTTCCCGACTGAGCTTTAACCCGTAAAAGAAGAAGATTAGCGAAATACCAATGCTCCCAATGGTATTCAGGGGCATAATACTGTCAGGGGCACCAGGCCCGGGAAAGAGATAGGCCAGCACCACCACCAGCAAGAGAAAGAAGATGAATTTGTTGTCTTTCATAGAAGCCAGGGCTGTTTGCCCAATGAAAGCAACAAATTTAAACTTCTTCCGCTACTATTCGGTAAAAATATACATCTCCGCCAGCGATTTCACCGAGCGGTCGGCATAAAAATCGCCGGGACTGAAGATACGGTATCTGCCCCCATCTTCCATTTCCTCCGTGATCTGCAGCATAGTCGCACTGAAATCAGCCCTATAAAACAGTTCCGAGAAGCTGTAAACGGTGCGGTAGCCATCCATTCCGGCAAAGCAGACCAACCCATTCCGTAACCAGGATGTGGGATAGTCCTCTACATAACGGTCCATCACCTTTTCCAAAGAAATACCCTTGAATCCGGGATTGGGATGATGGCCCATCCCCATACCATAAAAAATGGTCTTGTATTCAAGGTTGCGATCCGCTGCCAGGAGGTCATTCACCGGAATGGTTAGCGTATCAGCAAAACTAATCACCATTTCCGGAGCAAAAAGCGGATCAATCTCACGGTCAATAACATAGTCTTTCTTGTCGAAGGACTTCACAGTAATCTTAACCGGATTGACCAGCTGCCTGTTGGAATAAAGGTCGGAGGCGATTACAAGTTTCCATTGCTTTTCTACGGGGTATTCCACCTCTACTTTATAGGGTTTTACAGGGGCCGACTCAGTAGAAATCAGTATCTGGTGAGGGTTAAGGGTATAGAATATTTCGCCCCAGCTAAGGGAAACGGCTTCCCCTTTATCGTTTTCTACCACGACATAAAGATCGATGGCCGGTGGAAATTCCTCCTTATTCTTCTTCTGGTGATTGAAGGGGTGCAATAAATCAAAAAGAGAGTAACCGATGTACCGGTATGCCCCTGCAAATTCATATTCACCGTTGTCCAGCAATTTGGCTTCACGCAAAACTACCTCGCGTTTGTAAAATTGGGTTAGATCAACTACCCCGCTTTCCTCTACTTCCCCAAGGACTTCAAGGGTGTTGGGTTGCATGGCCGTTTCATCTGACTGGTGATACATGCTGTTGCCATCGGGATCAAAGGGAAGGGAAGCACCTGTAATCCCATCGAAGGAGAAATTCTTACACCCGGCCTGGAACAAAAAGATTGCCGTTACGATCAACAAGGAAAAGTTTTTTTTCTTGAACATTCGAATAATGATTTGGGTTTATCGATATGAATAATTTTGCAAGTCGGTGGGGCAAAAATAAGCTATTTTAGAAAGGTTTCACATATTTTGCCTATCATTGTATAAAATTTTTATCCCCCAAACCTGTGTCAAAGAATTATCACAAATTAAAGCTGAATTACAAGATCTGGATTGAAACAGATTTGCATGTAAGCATTCTTGGAGAAGGGAAATGGAAGTTGCTGACGGCCATAAAGGAAACAGGGTCACTGAAAGCCGCTGTAGAAAGCATGGGGCTTTCCTACAGGCAAACCTGGACCAAGTTGAAGGAAATAGAAGAAAAGCTTGGGTTTCCAATCATCGAAAAAAGCCGCGGAGGTGCCGAGGGCGGACATACATCATTGACCCCACAGGGTGAAAAGATCGTTGAGTTCTTCGACAAGGTTTACAGCAAATTCGAACCCAGGGTGAAGGATATCTTCAGTAAACTGGTCCAGGATCTGAACACAATCCATAAACCGAATTAATTTTCCCAATCGTTATGTTTTTGAATCATAACGCTATCTTTGCATACCGATATGAAATTTTTTCCACTCGAGTAATACTTTTAAAATCAATCAAAAACTATGCGACAGAAAAACTACCTTTTGCTATTATTTTTAATGATTTTCAACGTTCCACTCCTGTTTGGACAAATGACCCTGAAGGGTGTTGTGAAAGAAGAAAGCGGACAACCATTGCCCGGTGCAACCATCAGGGTTAAGGAAACCAGCCAGGGCACCGTAAGCTTACCAACGGGAACCTTTGAATTGCGGTTCTCAGAAGCTGGACAATACAACATTGAAATCCGTTACATGGGTTATGAAACCCTCACACGAACGGTGAATATCAATCAGAACACCCCCATTCTTGAAGTCTTCCTTAAGCCCGAAGCAGGATTGGTGGCAGGCGTGGTTGTCACGGGTACGCGTACCAGCCGTGAGGTCTATGATATACCGCTCCGCCTGGATGTCATTGACCAAAAACAAGTCAATGCCATTCCTGCTCTATCCGCCGACGAATACCTAAGGAGCCTTCCGGGGATGAATGTTGGTCGCAGTGCCTCCTTCCTGTCCTCCTCCACGGTAACGATGCGCGGGATGAGTAACGAGCAGGGACGCGTTCTGGTTTTGCAGGATGGTGTTCCTCTCAACAAAAGCGACGGGGGATCAGTCAACTGGAATGCTTTGGACCCGTTGGCTGTGGAGCAGGTTGAAGTCCTCAAGGGTCCCGGTTCCTCCATCCACGGGGGAAATGCTATGGGGGGGGTTATCAACTTTATCAGCGCCATCCCCACCAAACCTTTCCAGGGCAGCCTGCGTCAGTCTTACGGAACCTTCGAAACCGCACGAACTAACCTGGACCTTTCGGGAAGAAAAGGCAACTTTTACTGGAGGACGGGAGGATTCTACCGGCTCAGCGATGGCTATGTTACCACTCCCCAAGATGAAATCGATGAGTACACTGTTGCTGCTTTCCTTGATGAATACCAGGCCTCAGGTCGCGTTGGCTATTTATTTTCCGACCAGCACCTCCTGGAAGCCGGCATTGGATATTATTCAGGCAAGCGCGGAACCGGCACCCTGTATGAAGGCTTTGACCTTGCAGCCCCCGAAGGATCGTACAATAATTATGGAAACGTAAATGGCAGCCTGAACTACAAAGGAACCCTGGCAGACGACATTTCCCTCGACATCACGGCTTACGGTCAGCGCGAAAACTATCAGAACATCAGGGAAAGCACGGGAAGCAGCGGCTTTTCACGCTATGACGTGGAGTCCATCCGCAGCGACCTGGGTTTGTTCACCAACCTAAACTTCAATAACTTCATGAATCACTCCCTGCTAGCCGGTCTTGACATTAGACACGGCGGGGTGGATGGGGCCGACATTTACCTCACCTCCACCGATCAGGTACTCAACCTGGGCAAGATGAACCAGTTCGGGCTCTTTCTCCAGGATGAATTCAATCCCGGGGGCGGGCCTTGGCGCTTGCTGACAGGCATCCGTTTCGACTACGCCAAATTCTTTGACGGCGCCTTCCGCGTCCTTGACCCCACCAATCAAACGGCTTTCCTGCAGGATTACGACGGCGACCTGGAAGAAGCTTCCTGGTCGGCATTCAGCCCCAGGATCTCGGCACAATACAACCAGGAAGGCGCTTTTAGGGTCTTTGCTGGTTACAGCCGCGGATTCAGGGCACCTGTACTCGATGATATGTGCCGCACCGGCCGCATTTCTGGCGGAATGAAACTTGCCAACCCTTACCTGGAACCTGAATACCTCGACAACTTTGAACTGGGCGCTGACTTCTTCCCCGGAAACAGGATCAGGATCTCTCCCACTGTGTTCTACTCCATGGGTAAGGACTACCACGCCTATATTGCAACAGGCGACTCCCTGGTAATGAACAACCGCCTCAGGCCCATCCGCATCATGGACAACATCGGAAAGGTTAATATTATGGGCGTTGAACTCGCGGGGCAATTCCAGCTTACCTCCCAGGTTTCCCTGCTCGCATCCTACAGTTTTATCGACACCGAAATCATGGAATACCGGGTCTTCAACCCCAGTGTGGATGAGAGCCTGACCGGTAAGGAACTGGTTTACCAGCCAAAGAACATTGCCTATGCCGGAGTTTTTTGGGAGATGCCCTGGCTGAGCGTTTTTGCTAGTTACCAGTACAAGGATGCCCAGTGGCTGAATGACGTCAACACCGAAGAAATTGACGCCTTTGGAACGCTCGACCTCCAGGTCCGGGCCAAAATCTACCGTTGGATCTCAGCAGGCCTGATGGTGCATAACCTCCTCGATACAGATTATGTTGATTCAAGGAACATACTTGCCCCGGGCAGAATGATTACCGCTGAACTCAGGTTCACATTCTGATATCCTCTCCTTGTGTTTATTTAACCGCAGCAATTGACCATCGGGCTGCAAAATTCCCGATGGTCTTTGCTTTTCGGGATGTCACTTTCGAAAGTCTTGATTAACTTTATACTCCATTC
>JAAYLH010000060.1 GCA_012521995.1 Bacteroidales bacterium
CAGGTGTTGTATGATTTGGTCATTACCCGCGACCCCGAATACCAGCTGTCGACCAACACTGGTGCTGCGTTGATCGAAGAGATCATGACCCACCGCAGGATTGAACTCTGGGGTGAAGGATTCCGCTGGCTCGATCTGAAACGCCTCAACCTGCCGCTCGACCGTACCGGTTCGAATCATGATGCCTCTGTAGCCATTAAGATGGAAGAACCTGCAGGCACCAACCTGTGGCAGTACCTGATCACTCGTGATGAAATCAATGCTAACGCCAACATGGTACAGAACGAATTGTAGTCTGTTTCCTGATATCTGAATTAAGTGGAGGGCGGTTTTTGACCGCCCTCCACTTTTTTTATCAGCGCCCTAAATGGAAATCCATGCGCTTTTTTGTTGAATTAGTGGCTTAATTAATTTTTTTTTAGAGAACTAAGCATCAGAGGCTCAGGGTTTAAACCCTATTTTTAAACATATGTATAGCATATAGGTATATAATAATAAACGAGAAAAACAAAAAAATTAACAAGAATTAACAAACTATAACAATTTTTAATAAATTAGTACTCCTCAAAATCGGTCAAAATCCTGAGGGGAATAAACCAACTCAATCAATTATTAACTAAAACAAAGAAACATGAAGCGAATTCTGGTTCTAACCGGACTTTTGCTGTTTATGGGCGCCAGCCTGTTTGGGCAAACGATCCGTGTTACAGGTAGGGTTTCTGATGCTTCGGATGGGAGCACCCTTCCGGGTGTTTCCGTGGTTGTAAAAGGAACCACGCAAGGTACTGTTACAGACATTAACGGACAGTACGAAGTGCAGGTATCGCCGGAAGCGGTCCTGGTGTTTTCCTTTATTGGTATGCGCACGGTAGAGATACCAGTAGGAGGACGCAACCTGGTGAACGTTGCCCTGGAGCGGGATGTCATCTCGGTAGAGGAGTTTGTGGTGGTGGGATATGGTGTTCAGCGCAAGCGCGAGGTCACCGGTTCCATTGCCCAGGTTAGGGGGGAAGAACTGACAAACCTGGCTACGCCGAGTTTTGACCAACAGCTTGCAGGCCGCGCTTCAGGGGTCCAGATTACCCAGCAATCGGGTGTTTTGGGTGAAGCTCCGAGGATACGTATCCGCGGGGTTGCCTCCATCAACTCGGGTACTTACCCACTAATCGTGGTTGATGGACAACCCATTCTGACCGGAGACCTTGGAGGGGAAGCCAACACGAATTCACTGGCCGACATCAACCCTTCTGACATCGAGTCCATCGAAATTCTTAAGGACGGTTCGGCAACTGCTATTTATGGTTCAAGAGCTGCCAACGGGGTGATCCTGATTACCACCAAGCGTGGGCAGGCCGGGAAATTCCAGTTGAACTACAACAACTATTTTGGTTTTGCCAATGCGGTAAAATTGTTTGATCTGACAACAGAAGCCGAGTGGTTACCCCTTATGGCTGAGATGTTTGGCGCTGCAGGGCTTACCAACCCGGCTGTTGCTTCTGGTTTGAATACCGACTGGCAGGAAGCTGTGCTGCGTCAGAATGCTTTCCAGCATGACCACAGCCTTTCGCTTTCGGGAGCTACTCCACAAACTTCTTATTATTTCTCCCTGGGGTACACCGATCAGGAAGGGATTGCCAAGCCCAATACTTTGGACCGTTTTACAATCAGGGCCAATGTTGACCAAAAAGTAAGGAACTGGCTGACCGTGGGTACCAATGCCAACCTGGCCAGGACCAATTATTTTGGGATGCTTACAGGCGAGAACAACCTTTCGGGGAACATCTTCTCGGCCATTCGTCAGTTGCCGAACACCCCCGTATACAATCCGGATCACCCCACGGGCTACAACATTGATTTCGACAGTCCCCAGTTGGTAGGTAAATGGAATAACCTTCAGACCATTGACGACAACCTGCCCAACATTATGTATGTGCTCGACAATAACATCTTTTCTTCAAAAGTGAACCGGGCCACCGCCAATGCCTATGGTATGGTGAACATCCTTCCCTCGCTGATTTTCCAGACCAGGGTTGGGGCCGACCTGTCCATTGCCGAAGGTTTGCTTTATTATAACCCGATCCACGGCGATGGCGCTTCAGTAAACGGAAGGGTCCACAACAATATGACGAACTATTTGAGGTGGAACACAATCAACACCCTTACGTTTGTCGAGACCTTCGCCGACCTTCACAACCTGAATGTTACCCTGGTTCACGAGGTGGGTAAGCAGCGTTATAACTACTTCGAGGGTTCAGGGACTAACCTCTCTGACACCTATTTCAGCCAGGGTCTGATTGGCGGTACCTATTCCACGCTTTCCTCCACGGGTAGCATGTCGGAAAATGGGATCATATCTTATGCGGGTCGTTTCAACTATAACTTTGACTCCAGGTACTTCCTGCAATTGTCAGCCCGTTATGATGGTCTATCGTCGCTTCCGGCCGCCAACAAATGGGGTTTCTTCCCCGGCGGTTCCATTGGCTGGACCATTTCGCGCGAAAGCTTTATGCAGGATGTTGAATGGCTGTCTGACCTTAAACTCAGGGCTTCTTACGCAGAGGTAGGTAACGCCAACATTGGCAACTATCCCTACCTTGGCCTGTACAGCGGTGTCAGGTATGCCGACTACACAGGAATTCTCTTCAGCCAGATGGGTAACGACCAGCTGAAGTGGGAAACCAGTAAGAAGCTGAACTTTGGGGTTGACCTTGCAGTTCTGGAGGGAAAATACTCTCTGACCTATGATTACTTCGTTGATGATGTAGATGGTTTGATTCTTGATAAACCCACGCCTCCGTCCTTTGGGGTTCCCCTCAACAGGGTAGCCACCAACATTGGCCGCCTGAGGAACTGGGGTCATGAATTTGGCGTTCAGGCAAACTTTATCCGCACCCGCGATTTGTCGTGGACGGTTGATTTCAACCTTTCCCTGGTTCAAAACGAGATTGTGGAATTGGTTGATGATCAGCCTATAACATATGTCTATACCATTGTTGATGTAGGCGAATCAATTCGTTCGGTTTATGGTTATGATTATGTAGGCGTAAACGCTGCCAATGGTAACCCCATTTACCGCAAGGCTGATGGCAGCTTGATCCAGGGTGACATCGATGCCCAGGCCTATAAGGTTTATAACCCTGCCAATCCTGGTGATATATCCCAGGCCGCCATTCTTGAAGGCAAGGACCGCATCGTATTCGGACCCTCGCTGCCCACCTATTATGGGGCTGTGAATTCTATGCTCAGGTTCAAGGACTTTGATTTTTCGGCCATGTTCCGTTTCTCGGGTGGCAACTATATCATGAACCGTACCCGTGCAGAAATCGTAGCTAACTCGTTCACTAACTCAGGGAAGGAACTTCTTGGCAGGTGGCAGAGCCCGCAGGAGCCCGGTGATGGCTGGACGCCCAGGCTGTATTATGGACGCACAAACTTCATCAACCAGCAGAATGAAACTTCGGGTCGTTTTGTTGAAAAAGGTGATTTCCTCAAGTTGCAGAACCTGATCCTGGGATATACCCTTCCCAGCCAATTGGTTGGACGCATTGGGGTTGACCGCCTCAGGATCTTCGTTTCCGCTACCGAACTGTTCATGATCACCGATTATACGGGGATCGACCCGGAGATGGAACGTGGGGCAGGTTATGACTACAACGGAACTCCCCGTCAGCGGACATTTACCTTTGGTCTTAATCTGAGTTTGTAACCTAAAAAAAGAAGTAAATTATGAAGAAACTACATAAAATTCAGCAAGTGACCGGCAAGCTGTTTATGCTTGGGGTTTTTGCGGTGGGTTTATGTTTTACTTCCTGCTCAGAGGAAGACATCATAGATCTGCAACCCTTCAACCAGATTTCTGAGACGGTGGCCTTCTCCACCCCTGAGAAAGTGGAACTCTCCGTGATCGGTATGTATCGTGCTGCCCAGCTGGGTTACTACGAGAACCCTCCCGGATCAGGATTGTTTGGCTATCGCGGTTATCCCTTTGGCGCTGCTTTTGTGCAACAGGGTGACAACCGTGGTGAGGACGTCATCAACATTTTTGCGTTCTATGCCATTACCTATCAAACCACCTACAACCCCACCACATTGAACAATGTGTATTACTGGCTTGACACGTATCGCCTGATCAATACCATCAACATTGTTTTGGAAGGGGTTCAAATTGCTGCTGACAATAGCGTCATCAGCCAGGAAAAAGCCAATGAGTATAAGGGCGAGGCCCTTCTGTTGCGTGCCGCAGCATATAATGAGTTGCTGTTCCACTTTGCCCGCCCTTACAAGCATACTGCCGATGGTTCACACCTTGGGGTGCCTTATCACAAGCGTTCGTTTACTACCCAGGAAGCTATTGATGAAGGCTTTGCTACGGGCCGTCATACCGTTGCCGAATGCTATGCCTGGATACTGGAAGACCTGGAGCTTGCTGAGCAATACCTGCCCCTGAAGTCACAGCGTACGGGTAACTTCAAGGTTTCTAGAGGTACCAAAGGCGCTGCCGCCGCTTATAAGGCCAGGGTACACCAGCACATGTGGAATATGCCCGGGGTCATTACCGAAGCTTCCAAGTTCTTTGGCAGCGGAATCTATGCCGGTCATTATGCTCTGGGTGCTGAGCCCTGGACCGTGTTTGCCAACAACTATGGCAGCGACGAATACCTCTTCGGGATGGAAAGCTCGGCAACCAACTATCCGAGTGTGAACGGTGCCCTTGCCTCCCAGTACAAGCGCCGCTTCCTGGTTGCCCACAGCCCCATCAACTGGAGGAATCCCTTCTGGCTGGCAGATGATAAGCGCCGCGACCCTGTGCAAATGGTTTTCACCAACAGTGGGAACATTTTTACCAATAAGTACAGGGATGATGTAGGCTATACCGACCTTTCACCCATGATGCGGTTTGCCGAAGTGGTGCTTAACCTTGCGGAGGCCTATGCCCGCCAGGGAGACGTAACCAATGGCCTGACCTACCTGAATATGGTCAGGAACCGTGCCCTTGCCGATCCTGAAACCCAGGCCTACACGGCAAGCAGCTTTGCCGACAACATCGAATTGCTCGAGGCCATCTTAAATGAAAGGAGAATTGAGCTGGCAATGGAAGGCCGCCGCTGGCCCGATATCCACAGGCTGCAGGCTTGCCCGCATTTCCCCATTAACGGGATTCCCGGCAAGCTGGCCAATGGTTATACCGATCCGGCCAACTATGACCTTTCTTTAGGACCTTACACAGGCCCCTATCCGTTGGCCCCGATTCCTTACACCGACCACAGGTTTGTATGGCCGATTCCACAACTTGAGATCAACTCGAATCCCACCCTGGCTGCCCAGCAGAACCCCGGTTGGTAATATGAACTGATCCTGGATATACAAGAAGCCGCCTCACAACCCTGAGGCGGCTTCTTTTTTACCCGGGAAGGAATACGGAACAGGACTTTTTCAGGTTTGGTAAAACGCTTTTTTTTTACCGTTTTTCAACCGTATCATGACCGTAAAAATACGGTCATGATACGGTCATGATACGGTCGAGATACGGTCGAAATACGGTCGAACTTCCTGTATGTTTCAGTTCGGGGGAATCCCGGGTTTTCTCTTTTTTTGAAAAAAGGCCTTGTGAAGGGCAAGGGCGTTCCGGATGGGGTAACTTAACCCCGTTTTTTGCATTCTTCCCTTTCAGGAGGAAAACAGAGTGCTGCCTATTGCCGGTGCGGTGATTCCTGTTTTTCTTGCTCTTTTTTTTGTACATTTATTACGTTTTTGGAAATCCTGCTCTTTCATTTTTTAATTAAATACCTATCCATGAAACAAGTCAGGTTCATTTGTGCTGTTTTGTTAATGTTCCAAGTTTTCCCGGGCATCCCAGCCATTCTAATGGGGCAACAGCCCACCGCAACGAATTTTCAGCAGCAGCTTGAGCGTTACCGGGCGGCAATACATCCCCAGAAGCTATTTGTTCATTTTGACAAGGAGGCCTATGCTGCAGGGGAGACTATATGGCTGAAGGGCTACCTGGTGGAGGCCGCCGACCATGCCCTCCTGAGGGATTCGGCCAATGTTTATCTTGAGTTGTGGGATACTCGCGGGGAAAAGATCACCGAACTGATCTTCCGGCCCCGTGAAGGTGCTTTTTATGGGCAAATACCGATAGGGAGTGATTTCGCTGATGGCAATTATGCGATCAGGGCCTTTACTGACCGGATGCTTAACAGGGATGAATCCTACTGGTTTCACAAAAACATCTATATCAGCAACTCGTCCTTTGCCAACCGGCTTGATAATGAAACCCGAAAATTCAACCGCGACTTCAACGAGTCAATACAGGGTTTCAGAGATGCCACCCGGGTTGATTTTTTTGCTGAAGGAGGAAGCTTGGTAGAAGGGCTTGAGAGCCGTTTGGTGGTCAGGGTTGCCGATGGACTGGGAAAAGGAAAAAGCGTCAAGGGGCAAATCAGCGAACAGAACGGGGGTGTTGTCACGGAGTTTGAGACCGGGCTTGATGGGCTTGGGCTGGTTGTATTCAGGCCGGAACCGGGGAAGAGCTACGTGGCGGGTGTTACCGGTGCCAGGAGGGGTTTGTCTGTGGTTCCACTGCCTCCTGTCAAAAAGGAAGGCTTTGTACTGAAGGCAGATATCCTTGAAGATGAACTGGAAGTTCAAATTTCCGGAAACATGGAAATGACAGGGCATTCGCTGCTTGTTCAATCCGGTGGAGAAATATTGTTCATTAAAGATGGTTTGCCCAATGAAAAGAACCGGACCTTCAGGTTCTCACTGGAATATTTTCCTACAGGGATAAGCCAGGTTGTGCTGTTTTCGCCCGGAGGGGTTCCCCTTGCGGAAAGGCTTGTATTTGTCAATCACGACGACCAGATCTATTTGGATATGAATGCCAGGGTTTTGCGTTCGGAAGGGGATGCCGTCTTGCGCATTGAGGTTCTGGCCAGCGACCAGGAAGGGCAAGCTGTTCAGGGCAATTTCTCCGTTGCGGTGCAGTATGGGCAAGTAGGTGAAAGGACTTCTTACGATAATATTTTCAGTAACCTGCTCCTGGGGTCTGATGTGGAAAGGTTTCTTGACCTCCCGGGGCAGTATTTCGATTACAGCCGGGATAATCCTGAGGCTTTGCTCGATTTGTTGTTAATGACCCAGACCTGGGGGCGCTTCTCGTGGTCTGAGGTGATGGACTCAATGATTCCGGATGGCCCTTTTCTGCCCGAATATGGAGTGGATGTGGGAGGGGCTCTGGTAGCACCTCAGGGGCAAGTGGGGATAGGCAATGCAGAGGTCAGGTTGCGGGTGGTTGAAGAACCCTCACAAGCTTACCAAACGAAAACCGATGCAGAGGGAAGATTCTTGTTCAGGGGGCTTCAATTGTTTGACACCACTATGGTGGAGGTCATCCCACCCATGATTGCCGGCCGGCAGGTCCCCGAAGTGGAGCTCGACCAAACAGGCAGGCTTGATCAGGGTATTCCTCCCCTGGTATTCACACCCAAGGCCAATACGCCTCTTCAGCAGATTACCGAAAGGGGAAAAGATTGGAGGCGTCCAAGGACAGGCCGCAGCGGAACGCCTCCCGAAAGGGGAGGTCAGCTGTACGGAACACCAGATCAGACCATATATATTGACAGCAATGAGCCCTATACCAACATCCTCGACGTATTGAGGGATAAGGCCATTGGCTTGAGTATCTCGCCTTCGGGGTTCATTACAATCAGGGGTATTACCAGCATCAATTATCAGAATCCTCCCTTGTTCATTGTGGATGGGGTAGAAAGCGAGGGAGCCTTTAGCAGTCTGCATCCCAGGGATGTAGAACGTATAGAGATTTTCAGGGGTGCCAGCACGGCAGCCTTTGGGGCCCGGGGTGCGGCAGGGGCTTTGGTAGCCTATTCCAAGCGCCGGGATTTCCAGGCAGAACTGCTGTTGTCGAGCATGTTCCTGGTCAATGGATTCCATGTCGCGGAATCCTTCAGGCCCGAAACGGAGCCCCTGTCAGGCTTTGACTCCATGAATAAGGTGAAGACGGCCTTTTGGGAGCCATTGCTGAAGTCAGGGGAAGACGGGACAGCCACCTTTCAGTTCCGGCCCATTCCCGGGCTCAGCCAGTACCGCATTGTAATCCAGGGAGTAGGGGAGAACGGAAAGGTGGGTTACGCTGAGTTTATCCTTGGAAACTGATTGGCTTGCCGATAATATGTATCTTTGAGGAAATTTTTGGGAGACATATGGAAAACCAAACCGATAAGCAGGCCTCCATCCGTATTGGGATTACCCATGGGGATGTAAATGGCATAGGATACGAGGTGATTATGAAGACCCTTGCCGATGTAAGGGTGCTTGAATTCTTCACGCCTGTGGTCTATGGTTCTTCAAAGGTAGCTTCCTACCACCGCAAGGCCCTGGATCTGCATGATTTTAACTTCAATATTGTGAAATCGGCCGAATATGCCCAGGAGGGTAAGGCCAATTTGATGAATATTTATCAGCAGGAGATCAAGATCGACCTGGGGCAATGCACCGAAATTGCAGGAGAAGTTGCGTTTCTTGCCCTTGAGGCAGCCACCGAAGACCTGAAGAAAGGCCACATCGATGCGCTGGTGACTGCCCCCATCAACAAGCAGAACATACAGAGCGAGGCCTTTCAGTTTCCGGGGCATACCGAATACCTTTCGGAGAAATTCGGGGTTAGGGAAAGCCTGATGCTGATGGTGAGCCATCACATGCGTATTGGCGTTATCACGGGTCATGTGCCTCTGTCGAAGGTACCAGCAATGGTTTCCAAAGAGTTGATTTTGAAGAAAACGCGCTTGATGCATCAGTCGCTGCTGCGTGATTTTGGCATCCGCAAGCCCCGCATTGCGGTCCTGGGGCTTAACCCCCACTCCGGAGACCAGGGTGTGATTGGTACGGAAGAGCAGGAGGTGATTATCCCTGCCATACAGCAAGCCTTTGATGAAGGCATGCTGGTGTTTGGGCCTTACCCCGCTGATGGCTTTTTTGGGTCGGCTTCTTTCCGCCAGTTTGACGGGATATTGGCCATGTACCACGACCAGGGACTGATCCCCTTTAAAGCCCTTTCTTTTAAAAGCGGGGTGAACTTCACAGCGGGTCTGCCCTATGTGCGGACCAGCCCTGCCCACGGTACCGCCTATGATATTGCCGGGAAAAATGATGCTTCACCCGATGCATTTCGCGAGGCCGTATATCTTGCCATTGATGTGGTGAGAAACCGCCGCATGTATGAAGAGATCACTGCAAATCCCTTGTCAGCCTCTTCACTGGATGCAGATACTGACAGCGACCGCAATGCATTAAAAGAATTGCCAGAGACAGGCGATTAACTAATATTTTGCCCTGCCCATGCCTGCCTATAAGCTTTCGAGATTTTGTGAGATGGCCGGGGGAGCGTGTCATGGAGCTCCTCTGAATGGGTTTGAGGTCAGGCATTTGCTCACCGACAGCCGCAGGCTTCTTTCGCCGGCTTCCACGGTTTTCGTGGCTATTGTTACTGCAAAAAACGACGGGCATCAATACGTGGAGGCCCTGTTTGAGCGCGGGGTAAGGTGCTTTATGGTGTCGCGTCTGCCTGACAGGGAATCCCCAATGCTGAGGGAGGCAGCCTTTATCGTGGTGAATGACACCCTGGCTGCCCTTCAGCAGGTGGCAGCCGCCCACAGAGCTGCTGTTTCCCTGCCTGTGGTTGCCATTACCGGGAGTAACGGGAAGACCATTGTAAAGGAGTGGCTTTTCCAGCTGCTTTCCGAAAAAATGCCCGTGGTGCGCAATCCCCGCAGTTATAACTCACAGTTGGGGGTTCCCCTGTCGTTATGGCAAATTGAGGAGGAACATCGCCTGGGAATCTTTGAGGCAGGCATTTCCCAGGCCGGGGAAATGGAAAAGCTGGAGCGGATGATTGTCCCACAATTCGGCATCTTCACCAATATCGGGCCTGCGCACGATGAGGGTTTTCCCAACAGGGAAAGCAAGATTCGTGAAAAACTCAGGCTCTTTGTGCATGCCGAATCATTGATTTATTGTCGTGACCATACCGAGCTCGACCACAATATACGTAAATGGCAGGCCCTGCACCCTGGCGTTGCTTTATTTACCTGGTCGCATAAGCCAGGTGCCGATATACAGGTAATTTCCCTGAGGCACAGGGAAAATCAAACTCATATACAGATGGATTTCAGGGGTGTCTCCTTCGATTTCCTGATTCCTTTCACCGATCACGCCTCAATTGAAAATGTTATGCACTGCATGGCTTTCCTTTGCCATAGGGGTTACAGCAATGGCTGGATTCGTGAGAAGATGGTGCAGCTGCAACCTGTGGCCATGCGTATGGAGATGAAGGAAGGGATCAACGATTGCCTGGTGATCAACGACAGCTACAACAATGACCTCTACTCACTGATGATTGCCCTCGATTTCCTGAACAGCCAGACGCGGTTGCCGCGAAAAACGCTGATTCTTTCAGATATTCTGCAAACAGGCATGCCTGCTAAAGCCTTATACGCCGAAGTGGCTGCCATGCTAAAGGCTAAAGGGGTGGGGCGGTTCATAGGCATTGGACAGGGGATGATGTCAAACCGTAAATGCTTTGATGAGGAGTCACGTTTTTTCCAGACTACCGAAGAATTCTTGCATCTCGTTGATGTTTCGGAGTTCAGCCATGAGGCCATACTTCTGAAAGGGGCCAGGGTGTTTGGGTTTGAACGAATCAGCAATTTGTTGCAACAAAAGGATCATCAGACCATCCTTGAGGTGAATCTGGATGCCCTGGTCCACAACCTCAATGTTTTTCGTTCCTTCCTGAGGCCCAAAGTGAAGGTGATGGCCATGGTGAAAGCCTTCTCCTATGGCAGTGGCAGCGTGGAGGTGGCAGGCGTGCTGCAGTATTACCATACCGATTACCTGGCTGTGGCTTATGCCGATGAAGGTAAGGATCTTCGTAAAGGGGGCATTCATATCCCCATCGTGGTGATGAATCCCGAAGTGCATAACTTTGGAGTGCTGCACCAGTATCGCCTCGAACCTGAGGTATACAGTCTGAAATTATTCTGGAAACTGGCCGAGGCCACACGATCCTTTGATGGCATAGGTGTTGGAACCCCTTTCCATATCCACCTGAAAATGGATACGGGCATGCATAGGCTCGGGTTTATGCCCGAAGAGCTTGAGGAACTGATTGCAGGGCTGAAAAACAATCCACAAATCCGGGTAGCCTCGGTATTTTCACACCTTGCCGCCAGCGATGATGTATTTCACGACGATTTTTCGCGGCAGCAGATACAGGTATTTGAGGGCATGAGCCAAAAGATCAGGGAAGGGCTTGGCTATGATTTCCAGAAGCATATCAGCAATTCCGCTGCCATTACCCGTTTTCCCGATGCACAGTATGACATGGTTCGATTGGGGATTGGCCTGTATGGGGTTTCTGCTGAACCCGCATTGCAGGGCCTGCTAAATCATGTGAGCACATTTCGCTCGCTGGTGTCACAGGTGAAACGCATCCCTGCCGGGGAAAGTATCGGTTATAACCGTGCTGCCAGGTCAAGCGAAGAAATGGAGATCGCCATTGTGCCCGTTGGATATGCTGATGGGCTAAACCGCAAGCTGAGCAATGGTGCAGGACACCTTATGGTCAAAGGGCAAAAGGTGCCTATTGTGGGTAATATCAGCATGGATATGTGTACCATTGATGTCAGCGGTTTGAATGTTCAGGAAGGGGATGAGGTCATTATTTTTGGAGCCGGTTTGCCCGTTACTGAAATGGCCCGCGCTTTGAATACCATCCCCTATGAAGTGCTGACTTCTATTTCTCAAAGGGTTAAGCGGGTTTATTTTCAAGAGTAACCCTTACCCCAACACCCAGTTCTTCAGGATCTGTCTTCCCACCTTGGTCAATACGCTCTCGGGGTGAAACTGGACCCCATGCACATCCAGGGTTTTGTGTTGCAAGCCCATGATGTTGCCCGAGGGATCTATTGCAGTGATCTCCAGGCAATGGGGGAAGCTTTTCTTGTCGGGAACCCACGAATGATAGCGCCCCGTTTCAAAAAGTTCAGGGCAATTACTGAAAAGCAGGGCATCGGTTTTTACCACACGGGTGGGGATGGCCACCCCGTGAAGCACCTCATCCAGGTTTTTCAGCTTACCGCCAAACACCTCGGTAATGGCCTGATGCCCCAGGCAAACCCCGAGAATACTCTTCTTGTCAGCATATCTGCGGATCAATTCAGTGATAATGCCCGCTTCTTCAGGTAAGCCTGGTCCGGGTGAGATAATGATTTTATTGTAGGCACCCACTGCATCCAAAGAAATCTGATCGTTGCGGAAAACCTCAAGGATATCTTTATTCCCAAGGAGGTCCTCCACGATGTGAAAAAGGTTGTAGGTGAAGGAGTCGTAATTGTCGAGGATCAGGATTTTCATTCGGGGCTAATGTGGGTGGCTTTAGCTGTTTCATGCAAAGATCGTAATTTATTTAACGCGGAATTTGTGATAAATGGCTTAGCGAACTATGCGTTTTTATCCTTCGCTTTTTTTTCGGAAACTTGTTCCACTGCTTACAAAAAATAATTGCAAAATGCTTCCCTGAAATAATTTCTTAAATTTGCCCATTCACAAATCACATCTAAAAAACAATCATAATGAAAAAAATTATCAATACCCCCGATGCTCCAAAACCCATAGGCCCTTACAACCAGGCTGTTATGGCAAATGATACCTTGTATATATCGGGCCAGATTGGCATTGACCCAGCTGCAGGCAAAATGGTTGAAGGCGACGTTGTAGTTCAGGCCAAGCAAGTGATGAAAAACCTTGAGAACATTCTGAAGGCTGCCGGAATGGACTTTTCCAATGTGGTGAAAACCTCCATTTTTCTAAAGGACATGCACGACTTTCCCAAGGTGAATGAGGTCTATGGCGGCTGCTTCAAATCTGATCCCCCTGCACGGGAGACCGTTCAGGTAGGAGCCCTCCCGCTTTTTGTGGATGTGGAAATCAGTCTTATCGCCGTGAAATAGCGTTATCCGTTTATTGGAACTTAAGGGGCCTGCGGGCCCCTTTTTCTTTGAGAAATAGTTTTGATCTCCTTTGCCTAAAAGGGTTCCATCCTGCCTTTCCCGGTGTTTTCCGTCTTAGGGTTATATGAATTATTGGATATTAGGTTTAACCTATTAATATATGAATTCATATTGATAACTTAATACATATATCTTGCATTTAATTCTTTTTGTTTCTTTGTAAAAAGATGTATTTTTAATAACCGAAAAAACACTTGGGATTATGTTGGTCAAAACATTCGGAAGTGCCGTTCACGGAGTGAGTGCAACCACCATCACCGTGGAGGTGGACGTTGGTCAGGGGGTGAATTTTTTCATGGTGGGCCTGCCCGACAGCGCTGTAAAGGAAAGCCACCAGCGCATTGAAACCGCCCTGAAGCACCAGGGGCTAAAAATTCCGGGGAAACGAATTGTGGTTAACATGGCACCTGCCGACATCCGCAAGGAGGGCTCGGCCTACGACCTGACCATTGCCATCGGTATCCTGGCTGCCAGTGGTCAGATCAGCGCCGAGAAAGTAGGCGAATACGTCATCATGGGTGAACTGTCACTCGATGGCAGTCTGCAGCCCATCAAGGGGGCCCTTCCCATTGCCATCAAAGCCAGGGAGGAAGGTTTTCGTGGTTTTATCCTCCCCGAGAACAATAGCCGCGAGGCTGCAGTGGTGAATAACCTGGATGTGTATGGTGTAGAGAACATCAGGGAGGTGATTGATTTTTTCAATGGGGTGAACCAGCTTGAGAAAACCGAGGTCAACACGCGTGAGGAGTTTTTTTCCAAGCTCAATGATTATGAGTTCGACTTCTCGGATGTCAAGGGCCAGGAAAACATCAAGCGGGCTTTTGAAGTGGCGGCGGCCGGGGGGCATAACCTGCTGATGATCGGCCCCCCTGGTTCAGGAAAGACCATGCTTGCCAAGCGTTTGCCCGGCATTCTTCCGCCTCCTACGCTTAAGGAGGCCCTGGAGACCACCAAGATCCACAGTGTGGCAGGGAGGCTTGGAAAGAACGCCTCCCTGCTGTCTGTCAGGCCTTTCAGGGCGCCTCACCATACCATTTCAGATGTTGCTCTCGTAGGCGGAGGATCTTTTCCCCAACCGGGCGAAATCAGCCTGGCCCATAACGGCGTTTTGTTTCTGGATGAGTTGCCCGAGTTTAAGCGCACTGTTCTGGAGGTTTTACGCCAACCTCTTGAGGATCGGGTGATGACCGTTAGCCGCGCCAAATTCAGTGTTCAATATCCTGCGAGTTTTATGCTCGTGGCATCGATGAACCCCTGTCCCTGTGGTTATTATAACCATCCCGAGAAGGACTGCGTTTGCCCGCCGGGGATGGTACAGAAATACCTGAACCGCATCTCAGGGCCCTTACTCGACCGCATTGACATCCACGTGGAAGTCACCCCTGTTCCTTTTAAGGAACTGAGTGAACTAAAACCTGCCGAGAAAAGTGCCCTGATCCGCGATCGGGTGATCCAGGCCCGCGAGGTCCAGGCCGAACGTTATAAGGCGTGTGATGGCATTTATTGCAATGCTCAGATCAACACCAAGCTGTTACGTGAATTTTGCCAGATCGACAATGCAGGGGGCCTGCTACTGAAAACCGCCATGGAGAAACTGGACCTGTCGGCACGTGCCTACGACCGTATTTTGAAAGTTTCACGAACCATTGCCGACCTCGACGGAAAGCCTGCTATCCTTCCTGAACACCTGGCAGAAGCCATTCATTATCGCAGTCTCGACAGGGAAACCTGGGGCGGGGGATGATTTAACGACCTGCAGCCTCAGTCGGCATTGCGGCGGGTATAAGTCCAAACATTAAAAAAGCTTCCGTCCGTGGTTTTTACAGTTAACTTTTCCCGCTGGTAAACAACGGGGACCTCTTCCCAGCGGTCAGCTTGCTCAAGCTGTTCGGTATTCAAGTGAAGGATCATACCCTCGACGGTTTTGCCCTCTGAGGGCTTAATGTAAGGATATTCCTTGTTTTTAATCAATACCCAGTCCTTTAGGATGGCCTTCGAAAATACAGGGGGTTGCTTCCCAAAAAGGTCTTTCTGGGTTTGCCGCTTTTTGAGTGACCCGTAGACAAACACTTTGTGGATTACCATAGAGATCAAGGCTTTGAACAGGATAAGACAGATTGCCCCTAAAGTTAAACAAATTTTTATACCTGTCCCTTTACAGATGGCTTATTATTGCAGCATTTTCAGGCGGAAGCATAATATTTTTAGCGTTCATTGCCCCTTTCTAAGGCGCTTTTCCCTGTTTCGCCCTGCAAAATCAAATCAAAAAATTTGCATTAATACTTGTTTTCAAATCGCCTGAAAGCGGTAAAAAATAACGTTTGCTAATGGCTAATTTCTTATTTTTGCTAATCTATTGACCGTTGAACGTTAAACCAAATAAAAACATATTATGAGCAAAGTATTGATCATAGGAGCAGGCGGGGTAGGAAGCGTGGTTACCCGCAAATGTGCTGCCGTACCCGAAGTGTTCACAGATATTATGCTTGCCAGCCGCACCCTGGAAAAATGTGATCAAATCGCCCGCGATATTGGAGGCGACCGTGTTAAGACAGCACAGGTGGATGCTGACAACGTGCCTGAATTGGTGGAGCTTATCAACAAGTTCAAGCCCGATATGGTGATCAATGTGGCTTTGCCCTACCAGGACCTTACCATTATGGAGGCCTGCCTGGAAACCAAAACCCACTACCTCGACACCGCCAACTATGAGCCTAAGGATGTGGCCAAATTTGAATATAGCTGGCAGTGGGCTTACCACGAACGCTTTAAGGATGCAGGGCTGCTGGCCATCCTCGGCTGTGGATTCGACCCTGGAGTTACAGGCGTTTTTACTGCATACGCTGCTAAGCACTACTTCGATGAGATACATTACCTGGATATTGTTGACTGCAATGCCGGTGACCACGGCAAAGCATTTGCCACCAACTTCAATCCAGAGATCAACATCCGTGAGATCACTCAGAATGGCCGTTACTGGGAAAACGGCAAATGGGTGGAGACTGAACCCCTTGAAATCAATAAGCCCATCGAATATCCGGGGATAGGTCCCCGCGACTCCTACCTGCTTTTCCACGAAGAACTTGAATCACTGGTAAAGCATTTCCCCACCATTAAGCGAGCACGCTTCTGGATGACCTTTGGAAAGCAATACATCAATTATCTCAATGTGCTTCAGGATGTTGGAATGACCAGCATCAAGCCGATCAACTTCAAGGGGCTGGATATTGTCCCCCTTGAATTCCTGAAGGCTGTGTTGCCCGAGCCGGCTTCCCTGGGTGAAGGGTATAAGGGTCAGACCTCCATCGGATGCCAGATCCGCGGCATTAAGGATGGCAAGGAGCGCACCTATTACGTATGGAATAATACTGAGCACGCCTCAGCTTATCGCGATGTAAAAGCCCAGGGCATCAGTTACACCACGGGAGTGCCTGCAATGATTGGCGCCATGATGGCTCTTACAGGAAAATGGGCAGGCAAAGGGGTCTTCAATGTCGAACAATTCAACCCCGACCCATTCATGGAAGCCCTGCCCAAGTATGGTCTTCCCTGGCACGAGCAGATAGACCAAGCTTTACCAGTTGAAAAATAATGGAAAAGGTTTAGTAACAGGAGTTAACATCGAAGCCCGAACTCCTAACCTCGAACTTTTTATCGATGAGCATAAACTTCAACCAGATCCCCTCGCCCTGCTATGTGCTCGACGAGACTTTGCTTAGGATAAACCTGGAAATACTCAGCCTGGTGCAGGAAGAGGCAGGGGTGGATATTATCTGCGCCCTGAAAGGTTATTCAATGTGGAGCACTTTTCCGCTGGTGGGGCAATACCTCAGGGGTGCCACCGCCAGTTCACTCCACGAGGCACGGCTGATCTTTGAGGAAATGGGGGTGAAAGCCCATACTTATTGCCCCGTTTACAGGGATGATGAGTTTGAAGCCATCCTGCAGTACAGCAGTCACATCACCTTTAACTCCCTCAGCCAGTATGAAAGGTTCAGGGACAGGGTGAAGGCCTTTCCCGAGCCTGTGTCGATGGGCTTGCGCATCAACCCCGAATATTCGGAGGTGGAAACAGAGCTGTACAATCCCGCCATCCCCGGCTCCCGCCTGGGCATCACCATAGACCAGCTTGGCGACGCACTTCCTGAAGGCATTGAGGGACTGCACTTCCATGTATTGTGCGAGCACGACAGTTTTGTGCTTGAGCGCACCCTCGAAAAGGTGGAAGAAAAGTTCGCTCACTTAATCCGCCAGGCCAAATGGTTTAATTTGGGTGGCGGGCACCATATCACACGCAAGGATTATGATGTGAAGCACCTGGTGGCCCTGCTCATCAGGTTCCGCGCGCGCTATCCCAACCTTAGTAAAGTAATCCTCGAGCCGGGGGAAGCCGTAGGCTGGCAAACAGGATACCTGGTGGCTTCGGTGCAGGATATCATTGAAAAACCTGATATGCGTATTGCCATGCTCGATGTCAGTTTTTCGGCCCATATGCCCGACTGTCTCGAGATGCCCTATAAGCCTCATGTGCTTGGCGCAACAGATGCCATAGAGGGTCAACCTGTCTACCGCCTGGGAGGCACTACCTGCCTGGCAGGCGACTATATGGGCATGGGCGATTACAGCTTTGGCAATGAGCTGAAGCTGGGCGATAAGGTCGTTTTCGATGATATGATCCATTATACAATGGTCAAAACCACCTTCTTCAACGGGGTGAAACATCCCGCTATTGGGATTTGGCAGGACAAGGGCGAGTTTGTCCTCTTGCGTGAATTTAGTTACGAAGATTACAAGGGTAAGCTTTCCTGAGCCTTAAGCCTCAGTCAGGCCACAGGCAGCAATAAGCTTTAAAGCCTCAGCGGGCGTTTCTTTCTTAAGAAGCGCCCGTATTTTTCTATGGATGGCCTCGCTACGGGCTGCCTGTTTCACAGGCAATGCAATAAGGAACCCGGCCACTGCCTCTTCCTTCATATAAGCCTCCACCTCTTCCTTCCCAGGCCATTGGGTTTGTCCTGCAAGTATGGCCAGTTCCTGCCCGCTCAGAATCCTGCTGGTTCTGATTGACTCAGGCAGGCCATCCATTCCTAAAGCCTGGCTGCTGCGGGGTTGTACGATTTCAAAGATGCAGTCTCCCTGTACCCGGGTATAATAATAGTTGCCAAGGCGGCCTATGAGGTCTAGCTGATAGGGGTCGATTTTGTGGTCAGAATCGATAATCCGCTCGTCGAAGTGCATCACAATTACCTCTGCAATCACCAGGTTGGCAGCCCCTGGCTGTTCGCCCAGTGTCTTGATTTCAAGTAACCTGCATTCGAATTGTGCGAGACTCTCTTTCACCCTGAAGGGTTTGACCTGTTGGGAAGCCAGCGGACTAAAGCCTGCCTTCACGAATTCGTTGATTCCGTGTTCATAGTCAAGTCCTGCCAGAGTCATCTGACGGGCCATGGCGAAGGTGATCATGTTGATGACCAGCTCTCCCGTCTCACGGACATTCTGAAGCGTGTCTTTGGGTTTGCCCTCGCGCAGCCTGCTGTTGGCCGAAAAGATAAGAACCGGGGGCGTGCTGCTAAAGATGTTAAAGAAACTGTACGGGGCCAGGTTCGGCCTGCCTTCCTTGTCCAGCGTGCTGACGAAAGCAATGGGCCTGGGCCCAATGGCACCCAGCAAAAACTGCGATCGCTGGCGGGCATCCAGCTCTTTGGGAATAAAGGTTTTCATAGGATACAGACAGGAAAATGTCTCACCGCCGCTTACACTGGCAAACGGAAAGGATTATTAAATAGAATTGAAGACGGGTGTTCTTATTCTTCCGAGTATTTCACTCGGCCGGAGTGTTTTTTCTCTTCCATGGCTTTGCGCGAATGCCGCAGGTAACTCCAAAACCAACCCGAAAAGAAGCCAAGGGCAAAAATGACCAGAAACACAATGAACGATCTGCCCTCGACTTTAAGTCCTAAAACATTAATGTTTACGGGTTGCCAGTTTTGAGCAATAAAAACCACAAGCAAAATGGCAACAATTACATAAAGGATCATCAAAAAAACATTCGTGGTTTTCTTCATTTTCTTCTTCCTTTTGTTTTGTTTGAATTTGAAATACTATTTCAAAAATGGTACTGAAGGTTAATTAATCCTATTTTATTCAGGAACAGACTTTTTAGATTCGTTTACCTGAGCAGGTAGGCAATGGTCACCCCAAGATAATTGCCAACGGCATAACCGATGATGCCAATGGTCATCCCCGAAACAATGACCTGTCTATTGTTGATAGCACCAGCAATGACGGGCACAAAGGCAGGCGAGCAGATGAAGGCCGTGGAAGTGATCATGGTGGTGTCGGCATCCACCTTGAAGATTTTGCTCAACAGCACGTGCAGGAATAAGGACCCGAACACGGCAAGGGTGACATAACCGAACAGCCCGGGCGTGATGCCCCCGAAGTTTCGGATATCAGCCATGGAAGAAACCACAAGGCTGAAGACCAGGATAAAGTACATGCCTGCATCAAAGGTTTTGTCGATCTTGTTGATGCCCGGGATCAGTGAAGCAATGATGCCCAGGGTGGTAATGGTCAGGATTATCACGGTCATCTCCATGCTTTTTGGAAGTATGATGCTTAGGCCATAGCCCAGACCAAAGATGAGGACGGCTACTCCGATAGCTTTCAGCAAAGGGATGAAATATCTCCGCTGAAAAACGTGGAAGAAAGGCCTTTTCCCCTTTTGCCCAGGAGCGGTAAAAACCTCCGCAAAGTCGGGAAATTTGGGCAGGAACTTATGAAAAACCCGTTGTCCGATGGTGATCAGGAAGGCCAGGTAGAATACCCCCACCACGAGGTCGTAGGTGTGGGTGAGGATGTAAATCTCAGGGTCTACATCCAGGGCCATTTTGATGGATGCCAGGTTGGGCGTGCCTCCCGTATAGACCCCTATCAACATACCCGAAACCTTCCACAGGTCCTCGGTACCCGAGTCCTGGAAGATATAATATCCGGCAATGATGACCGAAACCACTGCCACCATCCCGGCCAGCATCGAAACCATGGTTTTTCCTGCCACCTTTTTCCATTGATGGATGTTTGTAGAAAAGAGCATTAGCGGGATGGCCAGGAGTACCGTGATGGACATTAGCAGGTCGCGCAACTTATAAACCCGAAAAGCCATAACATCCTCTGCTGTGATTTCCCCATTTGCTTCCATCACCTGCAGGTCTGAAAGGCTGACTCCCGGCTGGTTGAGCAGGATACTGTTGATCACCTCTCCGGGACTGGGGATCAGCCCAATATTGCCCAGGATCAGTCCAACCAGGTAGGCAATGATGACTGATCCAAGCCGGTCGGCAGTTCGGAATCGATAGGTAAGGTATAGGATTAAAACCGGGGTGAGAACATAAAACAACGCAAGTAAAATTATCTCCATGGTGGTACGAATTTTGGTTGCCGGGTGAAAACAATCACATAAAGGTAAATTTTTTTGACATATGTAGCCTACCCCGGGCATATGTCCCTAAAAATAATGGGTGTTTGATGCCCAAAGCCCTGTAATTATTAGTAATTTTGAAGGCTGACAACATTATTATTCAACCCAAAACATCAACCCAATGAAGCATTTATCCGTACTGTTGCTTTCGGTGATCCTGGCCTTTGGGGCCCTGACCGGATGCGCACCCAAAACCGATGAATACACTGAAACGATGAAAGCCAAACTTGAGCAGTTTAAGGAAGTGACCCTCACCACCGACCTGTCGTGGTTAAGTGAAAAAGAACGTGAAATGATCAGCATCCTGATCGATGCGGCCGACCTGATGGACGAGGTGTTCTGGATGCAGGCCTATGGCGATAAGGATCAGTTGATGCGCGAGCTCGACAATGAATTTGCCCGGCAGTACGCCCTCATTCATTATGGGCCCTGGGATCGCCTTGGCGGGATGGCCCCCTTTGTTCCTGAGCTTGGAGCGAAACCCGAAGGAGCCAATTTCTATCCCACCGATATGACTAAGGAAGAATTTGAAGCATGGGATGACCCCAATAAAACAAGCCTTTATACGGTGATTCGTCGTGATGAGGCCGGAAATCTCGTCAGTGTGCCTTATTCGCAAGCCTATGCCGAACAGCATCAGAAAGCTGCTGAGCTGCTGCGCCAGGCCGCTGAGCTGGCCGAAGACGAAGGTCTGAAGACATACCTGCTGGCCCGCGCCGAAGCCCTTCTGAACGACGACTACCAGCCCAGCGACTTTGCCTGGATGGCCATGAAGGAAAGCAATATTGATTTTGTCGTCGGCCCAATTGAGAATTATGAAGATCGCCTCTTCGGATATAAGGCTGCCAATGAAGCTTTTGTGCTGGTCAAGGATCCTGAGTGGAGCGCTCGCCTGGTGAAGTTCAATGCCATGCTTCCCGAGCTGCAGGCCGGTTTGCCTGTCCCGGCCCAATATAAGGCCGAAACCCCGGGTATCGATGCCGATATGAATGTGTATTATGCCCTGTATTATGCCGGCGACTGCAATGCGGGCAGCAAAACCATTGCCATCAACCTGCCCAACGACCCTGAAATCCATACCTCGGTAGGAACCCGCAAGCTGCAACTCAAAAACTCCATGCAGGCAAAATTCGATAACATCCTGGTGCCGATTGCCAATATGCTGATCGACGAGAGCCAGCGCAAACACATTAAGTTTGATGCATTCTTTGAAAACACCACTTTCCACGAGGTATCACACGGGATGGGCGTGAAGAACACGATCACGGGTCAGGGCCCCATGCGCGAAGCCCTGCGCGAATACTACAGCCCCATCGAAGAAGCCAAGGCCGATATCATGGGCCTTTACCTGGTGACCCAGCTCTATGAAATGGGTGAGATCACCAGCGGAGAGGTGATGGACAACTATGTGACCTTCTTTGCCGGAATCTTCCGTAGCAGCCGTTTTGGGGCGAGTAGCGCTCACGGACGAGCCAATATGCTGACAATGAAATATTTTGCTGACCGCGGCGCTTTCGTATATCAGGAAAACGGAACCTATCTGGTGAATTTTGAAGCGATGCGTGAAGCCGTCTTTGCACTTTTGGCCGATATCCTGATGGTGCAGGGCGATGGGAACTACGCTGAAGCAAAAAATTGGGTGGACCAGGATGGCGTGATGACTGACCAGCTCCGCACTGACCTTGAAAAAGTGAATGCTGCCGGCATCCCCGTTGACATTGTCTTCAAGCAGGGCAAGGAAGTCCTTGGACTCAGATAAGCCCCAAATCTCAGTTTTATTTTACGGCTTCCCAGAATTTGCCAGAGGGCATTTTTGGGAAGCCATTTTTTTTGGACCCGATTTCCTAGGTTCCAAGGAAGAACCATTCAGCTAGTTTAACCGTACTTTAACCAATTACAATTGGTTAAAGTACGGTTAAACTACGGTTAAAGTACGGTTAAACTTATATTTTGGAATTGCCTTAAGCAGGGTTTGATTCATGCTAAACAGAAAAGTTGTTGAGAATTATTTGTGCCATTGTCAATGACTGGCCCGGTTTTTGGGAAAAGAATATCCAAAAAACAGTATTTTTACACTTCGCTGGAAAATACTCCTTGAAAAAAGGAAGGAACCCCGGCATTTTCTTAATTCATTATTCATAAGCTATGAGAATATTAAAATCGATTTTCACCCTGTTGATGGTTTTTTTGCTTCAGGGCTCCTTTGGACAGTCAAACTTTGATTTTTCGGACGAGCGAGTGCTCGAGCGTCTGAAAAAAGATATTTACACCCTGGCCGACGAGCGCATGGAAGGCCGGGAAGCAGGCACGCCCGGAGAGCGGCTGGCTGCTGAATACATTGCAAATCAAATGCTTGAGGCAGGTCTTAAGCCCATTTTCAATGAGTCGTATTTCCAGGAGGTTCCTTTCCCCGGTGCTTTCGTTGAAGGCCCCGATAATTTCCTGGTGATTGATGGAGTGACTTATACATTCAATGAAGACTTTTTTGCCCTGCCCAATACGGGCAATGCAGTGGTGAATGCACCCGCTGTATTTGCAGGTTTTGGGCTGGAAGGGGTGGAAGGCATTGACAACTATGGCGGCCTGGGATCTGTTGCAGGACGGGTGGTTGTGCTCGATTATTATTCGCCCGAAGGTCTGAACGAGAGACTTGATATTACGACCCGAGAGGCTTTGGCGCAGAAGATAGAACTGGCGGTAAAGAAGGGTGCTGCCGGGATAATTCTTGTCAATACCCTTTCGTGGCAGTCGGATCCGCGCATCAGCCTGGGTATGGAGGTGCCGCGAGAGGGCATTCCTGTGGTATTTGGCACTGAACGGGTCAGGGATGTGCTTCTGGCTAAGGCAGACGTCGAAGTGCTCTTATCTACTGAGCTGGAGCGGCCGATGTACACGGGGTACAATGTGGCAGGCTATTGGGACAATGGGGCGCCTACCACTGTAATTATTGGGGGTCATTACGACCACCTGGGCTATGGCGGATCGGGCTCACGCAGCCCCGGGGAGCACGCCCTTCATCCCGGTGCTGATGACAATGCCAGTGGAACGGCAGGAGTGCTGGAAGCCGCCCGCTACCTGGTTCAATCTGACCTGAAAAAACACAATTATATTTTCATCGCCTTTACGGCGGAAGAAAAGGGGCTGATTGGCAGCCGGTATTTTGCCGACAGCGAAGCCTATGATATGGGCAAGGTGAATTATATGTTCAATTTTGATATGCTTGGTCGTTTGACTGACAATAAACTGTCGCTGATCGGCACGGGCACTACCCCCATCTGGGAAGCTGCAATCGACCATGTTGCCCCCGGTCATTTCAACATTCGTAAAAGCCCCGGTGGCCTGGGAGGTTCTGATCATACTGCTTTTTACCTGAAAAATATTCCTGTGCTGTTTTTCTTTACAGGTATTCACGATGACTACCACCGCCCCGGGGATACGCCCGATAAGGTGAACTACCAGGGCACCCTTGAGATCATGAAGTTTACCTACGATTTGATGCGGGAACTCGAAACCGAAGACAGGCTGGCTTTTACGCCTACCCAGTCGAGCGACACGCGTCGCCGTCGCACGGAAGGGGTGACCCTGGGCCTGATGCCTGACCATGTATATACGGGGGAGGGCCTGAAAATTCAGGCGGTGATGGATGATCGTCCCGCTCAGAAGGCCGGCATTGCCAACGGGGATGTAATTATTCGCATTAATGATGATGAGGTTAGTGAGATTCAGACCTATATGCGGGCCCTTGGAAACCTTAAGGGGGGAAGCAAGGCCATGATCACCGTCAAAAGGGGAGAAGAGGTTATGACCTTCCAGGTACAGCTTTAAGCTTCCTAATAAAGAAACAGGCATACCTTTCCGGGAAGCGGAATTGTATGCCTGTTGCTGTTTTAGGCGCGTATTATTTAAATTCAATATTGCTGCGTCGGGTGATCTTCTCGCAGAAATGGCATTTGAGCCTCAGGTCTTCCTTTTCGATCACGGAAAAGCGTGTGTTTATCTGTTCGTGATTGGTGACACAATTGGGGTTGAAACATTTAACAATGCCAGTAACCTGCTCGGGGATCTCGACGACCTTTTTGCTGCTGACCTGGAAGTCTCGGATCTCGATGATGGAAGCATGAGGGGCCACCAGGGCGATCTTGTTGAGTTCCTCGGGTTTGAAGAATTTATTGCTCACTTTGATAAGGCCCTTGGTGCCGTATTTTTTGCTTTCGAGGTTTGTGGCAAACAAGACCATATTGTCAAAGCTGTCGAGTTTTAGAATGCGGATAACCTGGAATACGGCAGTGGAGGGGATATGATCGATGACGGTTCCGTTTTCGATGGCCGATACCTTTAATTCCTTTATTTTTTCGCTCATTGTAAAAGGGGTTAATGATTTTTACCAGGATGGATTAGCGTAAGCCCAGGATCAGTGCCATGAGGGCTTGGCGAACGTACACCCCGTTGAGGGCTTGCTCGAAGTAATAGGCCTTGGGGCTGGAATCGACATTGATGTCGATCTCATTGACTCTAGGCAGGGGGTGAAGCACCTTAAAGTTTTCCTTTGTATCAAGGATCATGTGGTTGTGGAGGTTGTACGAGTTTTTGATTCTTTCGTATTCGAGGGGATCGCTGAAGCGCTCGCGCTGGATGCGGGTCATGTAAAGAATATCAGCCTGGGGGATTACCTCTTCCATGTCGGTGTACTGGTAATAGGTAAGATTCTTTTCCTTGATGTGCATTTTCACTGAGCTGGGCAATTTCAGTTCGGTGGGAGAGACCAGGTGAAAGGTTGTGTTGTAGTTGCATAGGGCGATGACGAGAGAATGGACGGTACGGCCGTATTTCAGGTCGCCTACAAATGCGATGTTCAGTTTGTCTAAGGTTCCCTGTGTTTTCATGATGCTGTACAGGTCGAGCAGGGTTTGGGTAGGGTGCTGGTTGGCGCCATCGCCTGCGTTGATGATAGGGACAGGGCTGATCTCGGAAGCGAATCGGGCACTACCCTCAACAGGGTTTCGCATAACGATGAGGTCGGAGTAGTTGGCGATTGTGAGGATGGTGTCGCGCAATGACTCTCCCTTTTTGACGCTGGTGTTTCCAGCCTCAGAGAAGCCAATGATCTTTCCGCCCAACCGGTTAACGGCGCTTTCGAAACTCAGGCGGGTGCGGGTGGAAGGTTCAAAGAACAGGGAGGCTACCACATAGTCCTGGAGAATGGTCTGCACGGGTTTTTTTTCAAACTCGCGGGCCACTTCCAGCACGCGCAAATGCTCTTCCTTGCTGAAATCGTTGATGGAAACGAGGCTTTTGTTCTTCATTGTTTTGCGGGTTAGGATTTGGTTTCAGGATTAGTATAAAAATACGTAAAAAAAAAGGGGCCTTAGCCCCTTTAGAAATTATTTACACTTGCAATCAGCCTTGATGAGCTTCTTGTCTGTGAGGAAATCGCAGATCAGTTTATCGAAGGTGGGAGAGCCAATTTCCTGAAGTGAATATTCCACTTTCACAATGGGCTTGTTGATTTTCACCACGCGCGACAGGTCGATGGGAGTGCCAATGACCACGGCATCGCAATCGGTGTTGTTGATGGTTTTCTCCAGGTCGGCCACCTGCTGTTCGCCATAACCCATAGCTGGAAGAAGGGTTCCGATGTTGGGGTAGATTTTGAAGGTCTCGGCCAGTTTGCCCACGACGAAGGGCCTGGGATCAACGAGTTCTTTTGCGCCGAATTTTTTAGCGGCAACGGTACCTGCGCCAATCTTCATATGTCCGTGGGTGAGGGTTGGGCCGTCTTCAACCACCAGTACGCGTTTGCCTGTGATCAGCTCAGGCTTGTCCACGCAAAAGGGAGAGGCGCCGTCTACCACGATGGCCTTGGGGTTCACCTTTTCAATGTTGTCACGAACAGTCTGGATATCCTCGGGGCCGGCTGTGTCCATCTTATTGATGACTACGATATCAGCCATGCGCAGGGTAACTTCACCGGGGTAGTATTCAATTTCGTGTCCAGGGCGGTGGGGGTCCACCACGGTAACCATCAGGTCGGGTTTATAGAAGGGGAAGTCGTTGTTGCCGCCATCCCAGAGGATGACATCGGCTTCTTTTTCGGCTTCGTGCAGGATGGCTTCGTAATCTACCCCTGCATAAATGATATTGCCGCGCACCACATGGGGTTCATATTCTTCCATCTCCTCGATGGTGCACTTATGGGTGTGGAGGTCTTCCACAGTGGCAAAGCGCTGAACCTTTTGGGCTACAAGGTCACCGTAGGGCATGGGGTGACGGATGGCCACCACTTTAATGCCATGCTTCATGAGTACTTCAATGATCCGGCGCGAGGTTTGGCTTTTTCCGCAACCAGTGCGGACTGCTCCGATTGCAATCAAGGGTTTGGTGCTTTTCACCATGGTTTCCTTGGGCCCAATGAGCAGGAAGTCAGCGCCGTTGGCGTTGACAATAGCGCTGATGGCCATGACCTGTGGATAGGAAAGGTCGCTGTAGGAAAAGGCGCACATATCTACATCAAACTCTTTGATAAGCCGGGGGAGTTCGTCCTGTGCGTAGATAGGGATTCCTTGAGGATAAAGGCTTCCTGCCAGTTCAGCAGGGTATTTGCGTCCGTCAATGTCCGGGATCTGGGCTGCAGTGAAGGCCACAACGTTGCACTGGTTGTTGTCCCGGTAGTAGGTGTTGAAATTATGGAAGTCCCTTCCGGCGGCTCCGATAATGATTACATTTTTCCTGATTTTAGACATAGAATGGAATTTTATGGTTTGATGTTAGAGTATGAATGGACTTCTATAAGGCTGCACAAATTTACAGGTTTAAGTTTTTTTTGCAAGATAAAGAAGATTTTTTTTTGAAGAGGGAATTTTAAGGCTAATCGGGATGGCTTGAGGGGATGGATAAAGAATGATCTTATTTGGTATGATTCTTGAGTTAAAACTAAAGAAGTGTTTGGGGTTTCCTGTTTTTTCCATATTTGGGGTAGAATGCCCGGGCTCTGAGGCTAATGAGATAGCTCAGCCGGGGATGGATACGTCAAACTAAAGTATTTAATTGTTACCTTTGTAATTGAACCAAAAACCATTAGCAGATGAAAAAACTTTTCTTGATTTTACTGGCAGCAGGTTTTATGACTGCCTGCACCGGGCAGGGTAAGCGTGAAGCAGCGGAAGCTGAAGTAACGGTAGAGATGGATACGGAGCTGGAAGAAGCCCTGGACAAGAATATAGAATTAAATGCAAAGATCGATTCACTTGAAAGTGAATTGGACAGTTTGTTGAACAACCTTTAAAAAAGAAAGAAAGATGAAAAGAATATTTTTAATGGCGGGTGTAATCCTGGTTTCTGTAACAATGTTTGCCCAGAGTCCCCGCTCGCAGCAAGAGAGTCAGGCTCGACAGCAGGGGCAGGCAGCTCGTGAACAGGCACATCAATCTCGTGAGGAAGCTCAGAAGGCGCGTGAACGTGCACGTGAAGAGGCTCAAAAAGCGCGTGAGATGGAAAAGGAAGAAGCCAGCAGGGCGCGTGAACAGGCTCATGAGAGGGCGAAGGAAGAAGCAGAATATTTGCGTGAGCAAAGTAAGCATGAAGCTGAGATGGCCCGTGAGCAAGTCCAGCACGAAGCTGAGATGGCTCGTGAACGAGGAGAAGGGGCCAGTGGAAATGCTTACGGTCGCAATAAAGGCGGCCTGAGTGGCCGTGATTTTGGTCAGGCTCGCGCAGCGGCAGCCCGTTCAAAAGAGGAGAAGGAAGAAGTAACGCGCGAAGTGGCGGTTGAAGTGGAAGAGGGGGTTCAGAGGACCACCTCACGCATTGAAGAGGCCCGCCAGCGCCTTGAAGAAAGGGTAAAAAACCGTGAGATCACGCGCGAAGAGTATGAGGAGCGCAGCAAGCGGGTGGCCGAGATTGAAGAGGAGATCCGTCGTATTGAGGCCGTTCGTCAGGAGACCGAACGGGTGATTCTTGAACGTTTGCCTGAAAGGGCTCCTGCAAACACTCCTGAAGCTAAGCCTGAAAGGGAAAATGAGCCTGCACCCGCAAGAACCACGGAAAGGCGTTAATTTATTCTGAAGAAAGACCAGCCCCGGATCGTAAAGACGGTTCGGGGTTTTTCATAACAAAAAATCCGGGTATGGCTAAGGCGTTTTGGGATCAGCGATATGCGGAGGATGGGTTTGTTTATGGCCCCCATCCCAACCTGTTTTTTTGCAAGGAACTGGGCAAGCTGAAGCCCGGTCGGCTTTTGTTGCCGGGAGAAGGCGAGGGGCGCAATGCTGTCTATGCAGCTCGCAGGGGCTGGGAGGTTGTGGCTTTTGACCAAAGCAGCGAGGGCCAAAGGAAGGCCCTTGCACTGGCCGCCCAAAAACAACTGAGCATTGAATACCTGGTGTGTGGAGTGGATGCCTTTGAAGCAGAACCCGAATCTTTTGACTGTTTGGCCTTGATCTTTGTGCATTTTCCTTCAGTGGAAAGAAAGGGCATTCATCAAAAATTGATCTCATATTTAAAGCCAGAGGGCACGCTCATCATGGAAGTGTTTTCGAAAGAGCAATTGGGCCGAAAATCAGGAGGCCCTCAACACCGGGATATGCTTTATTCGGAAGAAGAGCTGATGGAAGATTTCGGGTTGTTGAAGTCAGCCAAAATCCTGCACCTTGAAACGGAGCTTACAGAGGGCAGGTACCATGAAGGATTGGCTTCAGTAATCAGACTTATAGGGAAAAAATAAAATGGCTTGAAAGAATCTCAATTTGTTATTGGTCTGCTTTTACTACCAAAAGACAATCTTGAAAAGATTCCTTCAAAAATGCATAATTTTGCAGCCTAAAAAAGGAAACAGAATGAAGGCTGAAGAAAAGATTCTCAATGCTCTTGAAATGATCATCAGGGATGAATTCGGGGCAGATGCGCCTGCTTCATTGCTTAGTGTGCAGAAAACCCGAAAGGAATTTGAAGGCGATTTCACCCTGGTGGTGTTCCCCCTGGTAAAGATGGCAAGGCGTTCTCCCGAACAGGCTGCCGAAATGCTGGGAAAGGCTTTGCTGGAAAAAGTCCCTGAGATAAGTGACTTCAACGTCATAAAAGGGTTTCTGAACCTGAGCCTTAAGCCCGAATACTGGTTGGATTTCCTCAAGGAGGAAATGAACAATACTTCCTATGGGATAGCCCCGCAAGGGGATGATGCTCCTGTAGTGGTTGAGTATTCATCGCCCAATACCAACAAGCCCCTCCATTTGGGCCACATCAGGAATAATTTACTGGGCTATTCGGTGGCGAGCATCCTTGAAGCCAGCGGAAAAAAAGTTCATAAGGTCAACTTGGTGAATGACCGAGGGATTCATATTTGCAAATCGATGCTAGCCTGGATGAAGTTTGGAGGTGAGGAAACCCCTGAATCCTCAATGAAGAAGGGAGATAAGCTGGTAGGAGATTACTATGTAAGGTTTGAGGCCGAATTGCGCAAGCAGGTGAAGGGCCTCATGGAAACGGAAGGCATCAGTGAAGAAGAAGCACGTAAGGAGGCCCCATTGATTCAGGAAGCTCAGTCCTTGCTGCGTAAGTGGGAACAGCGCGAGCCCCGGACCATGGCAGTATGGGAACTGATGAATGGGTGGGTTTACGAGGGTTTTGATGCCACCTATCACAGGCTTGGCGTGGACTTCGACAAGATATACTACGAATCGGAAACTTACCTGCTTGGGAAGGATTTGGTGAAAGAAGGTCTTGAGAAGGGCGTATTTCACAAACGTGAAGATGGCTCGGTGTGGGTGGACCTTACGGCTGAAGGCCTGGACGAGAAATTGCTGTTGCGTTCGGATGCTACTTCAGTTTACATCACCCAGGATCTTGGGACTGCCCAGCTTCGCTACGATGATTTCAAGCCGGGAAAAATGATTTATGTGGTGGGCAATGAGCAAAACTATCACTTTGACGTGCTTCAGAAAGTACTTGCCAAACTCGAAAAGCCCTATGCTGACGCCCTGTATCACCTGAGTTATGGTATGGTGGAATTGCCTGAGGGTAAGATGAAATCGAGGGAAGGCACTGTAGTGGATGCCGATGACTTAATGGACGAAATGGTTGAGACTGCCAGGCGGACCACTGAGGAGTTGGGCAAGGTCCAGGATTTCAACGAGGAGGAGAAAGCCAACTTGTTTCACATTATCGGTCTGGGTGCCTTGAAGTATTTTATCTTAAAGGTGGATCCCAAGAAAAACATGCTTTTCAATCCTGCAGAGTCGATTGATTTCAACGGGAACACAGGGCCCTTTATTCAATACACCTATGCCAGGATCCGCTCTATTCTTCGTACAGCAGGGCAGGAGCAGGTGGCTGCTATCCGAGTTTCGATGGCAGCTGAAAAGCTGAATCCAAGAGAGCGCAATCTGCTGCGCAGCCTGTACGAATTTCCTTCCGTGCTTGGTGAAGCAGCTGAACAATTGAGCCCCTCCGAAATTGCCAATTATACGTATGAATTGTGCAAGGAGTTTAACCAGTTCTACCATGAACATAGTGTTCTCAATGAACCTGATCGTGAAATCAGCTATTTCCGCATCAAACTGTCGCAACTGACTGCCCAGACCATAAAAAACGCCATGGCCTTGCTGGGAATTGAAGTTCCCGAAAGGATGTAATTCATCATTAGTCCATTCAATAATACGCGGCTTTTTTAAATTGCCCCGGGGATTTAGAAAAGGGTTTCAGACTCCGGTAAATAGGGGAATCCAGATAAATTGTTTTCAAAAACTTATTGTTGGGGAGCTGAAAAAAAACAGGCCGTCTCCTGGTTTCGGAACGGCCTGTTAGTAAATTTTGGGCTTTATTTATTCCTTTTTCTTGGAAAGGATCATGGTTTGCACATTGCCTTCGGTGTCGGTTGAACGCCACAATTGTTTGCTGCGGCTTGATTCGACAATGATCCAGGCTTTGCGGTACTGGGCATCTCTTCCCCAGATGAAAACCACATTGGCATTGTTTTCCCAGCGGAAGTCTCCCGTATTAGAGGCATCGATCTGGGTAATGGCGCTGGTAAAGGTTTGCTGGCCTCGACCGGAGTTTAGGAATACAATTGTGCCTGCATTTTCCATGCGGGTTTCACTTCCGTTTGCCAGGGAGACTTCGTATTCTTCAATGATCCATTCACCTGAAAGTCTGGAGGCAAGTTGACGCTGGGCGCTGCAGGAGATCATTCCCAGGGTAAGGAGAAGTAGAGAAATTTTGTAAATCGTTTTCATAATATTGGGGTTAAGGTTTTGATTTTTGATTCAATAAAACAAAGATCAAATATATAAAAAAACGATGAATTAAAAGCAAGGTCTATTTTTTGCATTCAACATTCCTGTGTTGGGTTAATTCATAAAGATTGGGCCATCGGGACCCAATGGAATACCCAGAAGCATCCAGATGGCCAGGGCTCCAATCCAGAAGATAGTAAGCACAACGGTATAAGGAATCATTGTAGAGATGATGGTTCCTATGCCGTATTTCTCATCATATTTTTGGGCGAAAGTGACGATGAGGGCAAAATAACTCATCATGGGGGTAATGAGGTTGGTGACGGAGTCCCCAATGCGGAATGCTGCCTGGGTCAGGCCGGGGTGATAGGGGGGGTCGATAAGCATGAGCATCGGGATAAAAACTGGTGCCATTATCGCCCATTTAGCGGACGCACTGCCCATAAATAAATTGATAAAAGCCGACAATAGTACGAAAGCCACAATGAGGGGCACCCCGGTAAGGTTAATACTTTGAAGGCCTTGTGCTCCCTTGATTGCCACGATAATACCCAGGTTGCTGTAATCGAAAAAGTACACGAACTGGGCAGCGAAGAACACCAGGACGATATAGCTGGCCATGCCAGCCATAGCCTGGGAAATATGCTTGGCCACATGTTTGTCGTTTTTAATGGTGCCAACCGCAATGCCATAGAACAGTCCGGGAATAAAGAACATCAGCAGGATACCTATGATGATCCCGTTGAAGAAAGGGGAGTGCAGAATGGAACCTGTTTCAGGGTCGCGCAGGATTCCCCAGGAGGGTACAACAGTAAGTGCCAGTAGCCCCAAGGTGGCAAGGAGGCTGTAGCCTGCCCAGCGCAAACCCTTTTTTTCGACTGCGGTTAGTTGTTCGATGGGGAGTTTTTCAGCCTGTCCCGAATATTTTCCCAGGCGGGGCTCTACGATTTTCTCAGTAATCCAGGTGCCCACAAAAATGACCAGAAAGGCTGAGAAGAACATAAAATAATAGTTGACAGCAGGATTAACGACCATGTCGGGAATGATCATTTGGGCGGCCGATTCGCTGATACCAGCCAGGATGGGGTCTATAGAGCCAATGAGGAAGTTAGCGCCAAAGCCTCCACTCACGCCACAGAAAGCAGCGGCAAGGCCCGCCATGGGATGTCTTCCCAAGGCATGAAATATCATGGCTCCCAAGGGGATGAGAATCACATAGCCGGCTTCTGAGGCGAGGTGTGAGATGAGCCCCGCGGTGACAATAGCTCCAGTGATGAGCTTAGGGGGGGAGCTAAGCACCAACGAACGGATCATAACGGTAAAAAGCCCGCTGCCCTCAGCAACGCCAATCCCTACCATAACCACCAGGACATATCCAAGGGGAGGGAATTTCAGGAAGTTGGCAATGATGTTGGTATAGATCCACCGGAAGCCTTCTGCGCTGATCAGGTTGTTGACAGTGATCAGGCTACCGTCTACGGGGTGACTGGCGCTGACATTTAGGGCGGCAGAAACCCACGACAGCACCATTACGGCTATTGCAAGAAGAAGAAAGAGGGTTGCAGGGTGAGGAAGCTTGTTTCCGACCAACTCAATGTAGTCGAGGGATTTGGCAAAAGCTTTGGAAGAGAATCGTTTTAGGGCTGTCAGAAAATCCTTCATGTATGCGTTCTTTTTGGTTTAGGGTGCCATATGGGCGGGTTTTTGACAGGATGGGCCCTCGGTTTCCGGACTTTAGGGCCTGAAAATCTGTTGGGGGCAAAGATAAAATAATTGTTTGTTTTTGGGGGATAAAACTTGCAGGTTGAGCTGTTTTAATACTTTTTTGGAACACTTTTTGAAGGAAAAACAGGTTGGCTTTTCAATCAGTGGCAAGGGGAAAGGCAAAAATTGGCAGAAGGGGAAGATGAGGGTGTTCCTATCCAACGTTCAATTCAATCCGGGCATTAGCCATGGGGAAAGACTTAAGAAAGTTTTTTGAAGGGGTTTCTTTGAATATTCCAAACATAGCCGAGCCACTTCCGCTCATTGAAGCATACAAGGCTCCAGCTAGATAGAATTCCTGTTTGATTTGATCCAGGATAGGGTGTTTTTTGAAAATGGATACTTCAAAGTCATTTTTTAAAAAATATTTCCAATTTTCAAGGGGTTGGTTCAGTGCTTCGCGAAGGGGAATTTCAGGTATGACAGGTTTTACCCCTGCATAAGCTTTAGCAGTGCTGACATGGATGTGTGGATTAACCACAAAGAGAGACAAGCCCGACAGGTCAATAGAGAATGATTCCAGTTGTTCACCGCGACCGCTAACCAGAATAGGTTTATTTTCAATAAAGAAAGGGCAATCGCTTCCCAGTTTTTCGGCAAGCTTTTTCAACGCATTGGAGGAAATCTGGAGGGAGAATAACTGATTGATGAGTTTCAGGGTGAATGCTGCATCGGCACTTCCCCCTCCCAAGCCTGCACCCATAGGGATGTTTTTGTGGAGGTGGATGGAAACATCAGGGATGCCATATTTTTTCTTCATCAACAGGGCTGCCTGCTGGCACAGGTTGGGTTTTCCATTTGAGGGGATCTCCAGTCCTGAGGAAGTAAATGAAGGTTGGCCGTTTTTTGCCTGAATTACCTCAAGGATATCATAAAGGGTAATGGGAAGAAGCAGGGATTCAATGTTGTGAAAGCCATCGGGGCGGCGTTCAAGGATATTGAGGCCCAGGTTTATTTTTGCATTTGGGAAAGTGATCATAAGAGGGCAAGGTTGAGGATCATGGGCCGTCTTCGTCCCATCCGATCTCAAATTTGGTTTTTTCTTTTCTCCTGCGGAACAAACCTTGGCGCTGGTTCTGGTTTTCATCGGGAACGATGTTTTCCGTCGGGGTTTCGTTGCCTCCAAATTCCCTGCGAAAGGCATCGCGAAGGTTTTGTCCTTCATTTCTTAAGTTGTCGCGCATTTTTTCGCGTACTCCCTGGGAATCATACCTGAATTCTGGGTTCTCTGTAGTGCCTGTGACCCTCAGGAAGAGGGTGGTTCGGCCTAAGCCATCATCAATGATGTCACCATATTGTTCCTGGGGGTTTCTGCGTTGTCGGTTTTTGCGGGAGAGGATCTCGCTGAGAAGGATATGGATACGGTAATCAATTTTGTTCTCAAAGGTATGTTCACCCGAGAGTTTCAGGTCAAGGGCGCTTGAGTTGATCTCCATATCGGGGATAATAATTTTGTTATCCTTGATCCTGATTTTGTTTTCGAGGGTGGAGAAAGTGACCTTATCGAGGTCATCGACCCTAAGGAATCGTGAAAGGGCAATGAGGGGCTCGAAATTGATCAATGCACCCTGGTCGACCCTCATATCGGCAGTGGTTTCAATGCTATTCCAGTCAACAGCCAACTCGGGAGTCCAGCGTCCCCCAAAATCGAGATCGGCAGTCATTTTTCCAAAAATGTTCTCATCGGTGATGCTGGCTTGACCAAAGTTACCCATCTGGTAGAAAAGCTTGTTGATATCTACCTCCTGAATACTTGCGTGGATTCCAATGGTAAAAAAGTCATTGCGGACACCATCGATAAATCCTGAAGCCCTGACCTGCCCATCCATTGAACGGAAGGAAAGATCCTGTGCGAGAAATCTTTTGTTTTGGAGGCTTGCCTGCCCCATGACATGGGTAGCTTCAAATTTCTGAAAGGTTAAATGTACCACATTGGCTTCAAGGTTAAAGCCGACGCGTTCAGAGAACTTTAATTGGTATGTGGTGTCGGCTTCGCTGACGCTGTATTTCAGCAGTTCATTGAAGTTGAGGTTGTTACTGTACAAGCTTGCAACTATGTTTATCTTTTCATTTTCGAGGAAAAGGAAAGGAAGGACATTGCGGAAGTAGCCTTTGAGCTCGAAGTCACTGCTTCCTGCGTGTCCGCTGAAATTTTCCACCACAAGGTCGTTGTTGCTAAATAGCAGGGCGCCGTTAAACTCCCTGAAGGCAATGGGGTTTCCTTTAATCTCAAAGCTAAGGTCTTCGTAATTAAGGGTTCCTGATGCTCTAGCGGAGACAAAGTCTTGGCCTGTAAAACGGTTTTTTTCACTCATCCCTCCCTTAAAATTCAGGTCCATATGGATTCTTCCTGAGGCATTTGGGATTGTATCGACTCGGAAGAGTTTCACAAGGTCGCCTGCATCGGCATCGGCAAACATATTGAAGTCAAGGCGAGGTTTGGTGAAATCGGTCAGGGAGAAATGCCCCCGAAGCACGCCTTTGTTTATTGTAGTATAGAACTCTTTAAGGGAAAGCATTGAAGAGGAGAGGTTATTCTTATGCCCATTATCGAAAAGCCCATCAAGTTGAATCTGTTTAAGGGAAAGGCCACTTCCTCTGTGGGTGAGTTCACCCTTTGAGATGTTAAAGGATGCCTTGATGTTTGGGTTTTCTTCTGAGTTAAGCAAGCCATTGACATTCACATCCAGTTGAAGAGTTCCTTTTCCGCGATAGCCCTTCACATAGGGCAAAAGGCTTTCTGGAAGGTCATTCAGGAGTTGAGCAAGTTGCAGTTGTTTTCCCAGTATATGGGTTTCAAATTGAAGGGCTTCGGGGAGATTGACAATGGTGCCCTGAACTTCGAAAGCGTTTTGGTTGATTTCCAGGAGACCTTTTTTGAAAATGAATTCGCGGTTTTCGTTAACCTGGAGGGCCATATCCAGATCCAACGGCCTTTGCCTGATAAACACGGCCGAATCAATGGCCACCAGATTTCCCGTCAGGTTTCCCTTTGCAGAGAGGTGATAGGAATCATTCCTGAAGTTTCCGCTCATCGAAACTTTTCCCAGATCAAGGTCGATCAGGCTATTCTGTTTCTGGTCGTGAAAGATGAAATGAACATTTGTAAGCAGGACTTTCTTGAGGTCGAAGGCAAATTCAGATACCTGCTCCTCTTTTTTCTCTTTCCAGATTTCATAATTTGGATTTCCTTTAGGGTCGAGTCTCAAAAAGACTTTTGCCTTGTTGATTTCCACTTCGCGGATTGTGTAATTTCTGAAAAGGAAATTCCACAGGCTGAATTTGAAGTATACCCTATCGGCCCGAAGAAGGGGGTCTTCTTCTGGCAATTGATCATGGCCAGTGATTGATATTCCGGAAAAGGTAACGGAAGCCAGGGGGAAACGCCTGATGAGGTCAAGACTGATATTGTCGACGGCAACCTCGGTGTTCAGGTTTTGGTTAATGGTTTCGACGAATACCTCCTTGATCTTATTCTGGAATATCAGGGCGGTAAGGCTTAAGATCAGAAACAGGCCAGTAATAAATAACCCGCCTGAAATTCCTGCTATTTTCAGGAATTTCAGCGTGGATTGTTTTTTACTGAGCCCTGTTTGCTCCATAGATATGTTTTTTTGTTCACCTTAGCATTTTGAGGAAACTCACCTCTTTTTCAGTGAGAAACCTCCATTTCCCCCTGGGCAAGTCTCTTTTGGTAAGTCCTGCAAAGATTACCCGGTCGAGTTTGGTCACTTTGTAACCGAAATGCTCAAAGATCCTGCGGACAATTCGGTTTTGCCCTGAGTGAATCTCAATGCCGACCTCTTTTTTATTTTCCGCCTTATCAATATATGATACGGCATCAGGCTGTACAAGGTTATCCTCAATTTTTACTCCTTTTGCGATCGAATCGAGATCTGCCCTGGTAAGGGTTTTGTCCAGGTGCACATGGTAGAGCTTTCTGATGCCGTGTTTTGGGTGGGTAAGTTTTTTTGCAATTTCGCCATCATTGGTAAGCAGGAGCAGGCCGGTGGTATTCCTGTCGAGGCGTCCCACTGGGTATACCCTCTCGGGGCAAGCGCCTCTTACCAGGTCGATGACGGTCTTACGTTCCTGGGGGTCATCTGAAGTGGTGATGTAATCTTTGGGCTTATTCAAAAGGATGTACACTTTCCTTACATTGTTGAGGCGTTCATTTCCATACATGACCACATCACCGGGCTTTACTTTTATGCCCATCTCGGTGACGATCTCTCCATTGACGGTAATGGCTCCGTTGCGGATCAGCATATCAGCCTCACGGCGTGAACACACCCCTGCATTGGCGATGAATTTGTTCAGGCGAATACTTTCATCAAGAGCGCCTTTACGAAGAGATGATTTCCTCTCGTATTTTGAGGGTACTTTGTCTCTTTGGGGAGCACTCCCGTATTTTCCTCTTTTTCTTGGCCTTTCCTCAGAAAAGCGGTTTTCCCTGGGGGAGGATTCATCCCGGGCTTTTTTCCTGTCTTTTCCATAAGGTGTTACGGGCTTCTCACTTCTTCCGCGCGAGGAGGGGTTATTCCTGCGGTTGTCACTGTCTTTTGATGGCCAGCTGTCTTTCTGAATGGGGTTATGGTCTCTGGTTCTTTTTTCGGGACGGGCCTCGCGGCTGGTTTTTTTGCCCGGAGTTCTCTTGCCAGGGTTTTCCTGACGCTTTTTGCGCCGGTCTCCTGTGGATCCGGCTGAAGGTTTTCTCATTCGGTTTTGAAATTGGGGTGTTTAATTAAGCAACGCTTATTTTACTAAAAAAGTGTCAGGTTGGGGTCCTGCCAGGGTAATATTAATTCAGGCAGATTAACAGCTGCACTGTTCACTTTTGGGGATACCTTAAATCGATTCATTTTGTTGGCGGGGTAAGGCTGAAGGATATCCTCCAGTTTGTTCCAATTGGTTTCGCTGAACCATTTTTTATGGCTTTCCCGGTCAAGTATCACGGGCATTCGGTTGTGAATTCCATCTAAAAGGGAATTTGCCCTGGTGGTGATAATGGAAAACGAAAACCTCAGCGAGCCGTCTGTTTCCCTGGTTTGGTTGAAAAGTCCCGCAAAAGCAAACAGGTCCTCATTTTTCAACTGGAAACGCCAGGGCTGTTTGATTCGGCCAGCTTTTTCCCATTCAAAAAAGCCATCTGCCGGGATGATGCATCGTTGGGTGTCAAGCAAGCTGTTGAACATTTTTTTCTCGCGCAAAGATTCGGAGCGAGCATTGATCACAGGAGCGGATTCACCTGCAAAATTTTCCCAGGGAGCACTAAGCCCCCACTGGAACATTTGCAGATGTGAGGGTTGATCCATGGCAATCACAGGCAAGAATTGCGTTGGGGCAGCATTGTAAACCTGACCCTGAAAGTCAGGAGGAATTATGACCCTGAAATGGTCACCGATCTCCCGGGCTTTTTTGCTTATGGAATATCTCCCGCACATGCAAATGTATATTACTATAAAAAAAGGCGCTGGAAGCGCCTTTGATATCTTCTGGAATGCCGGTTTTATTCGGATATCTTGTTGAGTTTGTCAAAAGCGTCGTTTACTTTCTCAAGTAGCTCATCGAACAAGGTACGGTAAAAGTTTCGGAGGCTTTGGCCATTCTCGTTTACCTCAGGGTTGTTGATCCGGAAAATCATGTTTTCACGAAACTCAATCATTTCGTTAATGATCTGGTCAAGTTCTTCATGTTTATCCTGTTGGGTATACTGATGGATCATGCAAGTCCCGATCACTTCATCGATCAGGTAATTGAGGTCCTTTTTAAGGTTCTTGATGCTTGCCATTTTTTTTCAATTATTTTGGCTGCAAAAATAACAATAGTTTTTGAGCCTTTTAAGAAAAAAATCAAATAGTTGCTATTAATAAAAGTCAATCATTTCAATGTCATAGATTAATACGGCATTGGGGGGGATTGTGTAGTTTCCGTATACTCCATAACCCAGGCCTGAAGGGATGAGAAGTTTTCCCTTGCTACCCCTGTTGAACATTGGGATACCATATTTAAAACCAAGGATGGTTGCGCTCAGATTGAATTTTTGTCCCTGACCTCCTCCAAACTCTTCTCCATCTAATAAAAACCCTGTGTAATTGATTTCTACAGTGGAGGTTTCAACAGGGAAGCTCCCTGAGCCAGCCTTTTCGATTAGATAAAACACACCGGATTCAAGTTCCTGGGCATCCAGGTCGTGCTCCTCAATATATTTAAGGATTTTTTCCCGGTCTTTTGCAGCTTGTTTTTCAGGGTCATCTGAGCCGCAGGAAACTGCCATGATCAGGAAGGGCAGGACGAACAGGGGTTTAAGCAGGGTTTGAAAACTAATGGGCTTCATCTTTTGTAATTCCTTCAAATACTTTTATTTGAGTGCAAAGCTACAAATAAAACTGGTTTGTGGTGATGGGGGAGAAAAGAAAAAGCCGGACAAGCCGGCTTTCTCTGAGAAAACAAAACCAAAGAATGATTAAAACAAAAAACAGCAAAACAAGGCAGGGCCTTAATCCACGTTATCGTGGAGGAAAGAGTTGTTGGATTTAATCTGAGCCTTTTGGTCTTCGCCTTCATTGAGGGTAAACCTGGAGACTTGGGAGTCGGAGCTCAGGGGGGTATTGTTCAGGGCTACATTTCTTCTGACGAAAGCAGGTTGCCTTTCCAGATCCTGGAGTCCTTCAGGGGTTTTTAGCTTCATGCTGAGTTCGCGCAAACGTTGTTCTCTGTCTCTGATTTTCCTTTGAAGATCAGCTTCTGAGACCGGGTTTGACATTGGTTCCATTTCGGGCCTGATATCGTTATCAGGTGCTTCATTTTCCAGGGATGAGTGGTTTGTAAGGCTGAAATCAGAGTCATCTCCCATACCGGGGAATTCGTAGGTCACTGCAGGCTGATCAGGACGAATCTCAGGTTTCGATTCAGGCTTCTTCTCGGGTGAAGGGGTAGTCTTGATGAATTTCTTCATGCCACTATTTTCTTCTTCATAAGGATTGTTATGGTTCGAATGGCTTGTTTTATCAACCTTTTCACCAAGATCGATCACCGTTTTTTCAGGTAGCTGATCTGTCAGGTAGCCTTTGCCTTCCCCAAAGCCTGTAGCAACCAGGGTAACACTGACTCTGGACTCGAGGGATTCGTCCTTTCCAAGCCCCCATATGATTTCAGCTGTTGAGCCTGATTCGTCTTGAATATAATCAGTGATTTCAGAGATCTCATCCATGAGGATTTCCTCCACTCCACTGGTAATATTCAGTAAAATATTTTTGGCACCACGAATGTTGTTGTCATTAAGCAGGGGAGAGGACAGGGCCATTTCGATGGCTTTGATTGCACGGTTTTCTCCTTCAGCGCTTCCGCTACCCATTATGGCTACGCCGCTGTTTGACATAACCGTTCTGACATCGGCGAAGTCGACATTGATATTTCCCGTAAGGGTAATAATCTCTGCAATGCCCTTGGCAGCGGTGGTCAAAACATTGTCGGCCCGGGCAAAAGCTTCAGTCACAGAGAGGTTTCCGTAAAGTTCACGCAGGCGGTCGTTGCAAATGACCAGGAGGGTATCCACATGCTCCTGGAGCTGTTTGATGCCTTCTTCGGCTTGCTGTCTTCTTTTTCTTCCTTCAAACATAAATGGGATTGTGACAATACCTACTGTCAGGATGCCCATTTCTTTAGAAGCGCTGGCAATAACAGGGGCAGCACCAGTGCCGGTGCCACCGCCCATCCCTGCTGTGATAAACAGCATTTTAGTGCCTTTGTCCAGGACTTCCCTGATGCGGTCAAGGTCTTCAATAGCGGCATTTTTACCCACTTCTGGAAGGCTTCCGGCGCCTCTCCCTTCGGTAAGGCTGACACCAAGCTGGATTTTATTGGGAACGGGGCTAATATCCAAGGCTTGGCTATCGGTATTGCATATGATAAAGTCAACACCTTCAATACCTTGCTTGAACATGTGGTTTACGGCATTACTGCCTCCGCCACCAACACCCAGCACTTTGATAATGGATGATTGGTTTTTTGGCAGGTCGAATTTGATCATTTCTTTGGTCATAATTTTCGGGGTTGAAGGTAAAAATTTTCAGTGAGCGGAATAAGACGGAAGGGCAACTTTTATTAACAAGTTTTTCCGCCTTATTGTTAATAAAATCTGATTAAACGGACTGATCTTTTTCAAAGAAATCAATCCCCTGATTGAATATCTTTGAGAAGAAGCCTGCACCAATGCTTGTTTTTGGAGCTTTTGATGTTTGTCTTTTTTTCTTGATCTCCTTGTTGTCCAGTCCTTTAATGACCAGTCCTATACCCGTTGCATGCATGGGGCTTCCCGTTTCTCCCGAAAGGGATTTAGCCAAATGCTCATTGGGATATCCAATGCGGGTATCCATCCCTGTGATGAATTCAGTTAACTGCGCGGCGTGACGAAGTTGGCTGCCTCCTCCTGTAAGGACGATCCCAGCAATGAGTTTTTTCTCAAAGCCGGAGTTTTTGATCTCATAAAGCACGTGCTCGATGATCTCTTCCATCCTTGCCTGGATAATATGGGCCAGATTCCTGAGGGAAATTTCCTTGGCGCTACGGCCTTTTAACCCGGGAATAGAAACGACTTCCTCATCCTTGTTTTCGCTGGCCAGTGCCGAACCAAAACGTTTCTTCAATTCTTCTGCCTGAACGCGGATTATGGAGCAGCCTTCCTTGACGTCATCAGTTATCACGTTGCCGCCCAAAGGAATGACTGCCGTATGGCGTATGATGTCGTCCTGGAAGATGGCTATGTCGGTAGTACCCCCGCCAATATCCACCAGGGCAACTCCAGCTTCTTTTTCTTCACTGCTCAGAACGGCCTCAGCTGAAGCCAAAGGCTCAAGGATCATGGAGGAAATTTCCAATCCGGCCTTTTTAACGCATTTTTCAATATTTTTTGCCGCTGCAACCTGGCCAGTAATAATGTGGAAGTTCGCCTCAAGAAGAATGCCTGACATCCCTATGGGCTGGCGGGTCCTTTGCTGGTTGTCAATGATATATTCCTGGGGGATAACATGAATAATCTCTTCACCCGGAGGAAGGACAAGTTTATACATATTCTCAATGAGATTGGACACATCATCGTGTTCGATCTCATCTTCAATGCTGTTTCGCATAATGCTCCCGCGATGTTGCAGGCTTCTGATATGTTGGCCAGCAATTCCAACGTTGACAACTTTAATGTCAACCCCTGAGTTATGGCTCGCTTCGGCAACTGCCTTATTGATGGAGTCAACGGTGTTCTGAATGTTTTCTACCACACCCCTGTTCACCCCAAGCGAATCGGAGCGGCCGAGTCCCAGGATCTCAACTTTTCCGTATTCATTCTTTCGCCCGACAATACAAGCGATTTTGGTGGACCCAATGTCTAATCCTGCGACAATTTCTGACTGTATCATAACAATACTTATTTAGAACAAATTACTTGATTGCTGTATTTTAGATTTACCCTCCTGTATTGGTACCAGCCGGTTCTGGCCAGTCCATTTTGGTAAAAGATCATCAATTTATTAAACTTTTCCTGCATCTGGTTCAGGTTCCCCAATTCAATGATATGAGCCCCGTTCTTTGGCGTTAATTCAAAATGACCGGTTTGGGTGACGTAAATGTGGTCGATATACGCATTCCAGAAAGGATCTGTTTCAATAAATGAAGCCAGTTTAAAAAGCTCCCTGAGCTTTCTTTCATTGGTGGATATTTCAGCAGGGTCTTTTTCTTCCAGCAAGTTGACTAGGGGAGAATAGCCTGCGTGGATATGCCCTGTTGCAACGATGACCCTGGCTGTATAATCCGGACTTAATGGCATCATGGATCCAGTTCGGTCCAGGTAGTAACTTTGATTGTGTGCGTTAATAATCCGAATGACGGGCTGACGTTGGGTGATCAAAATGTTCAGGTCACCATCGATGTTTTCATAAACCCTTGCTTTTTCAACGTAGGGGATACCTGTTACGACGGACTCAACCTGGCCCAGTTTGCCTTCAGGCAATTGATGACCTTCAATTTTACTCACCGAATTTTCAACTTTTGCCTTAACATCTTCGGGTGTAATAAAATGATGGCCGTTAAGGTAGTCAACGTTTACAAGAAGCTGGTTGCAGGGCAGCTTGCGGTTTTCCTCCACGGCAAATCCAAGCAATACCATCATGATAACGGGTAGGACAGTAATGGTTAATATGTTCAGTATTCTCCTGATCATGATTTTCTCTTCTTCAGGGTTTCAACAATTACAGGTACCAGGCGATCAACATCGCCAGCGCCCATTGTAAGCAGAACTTCTGGCGTATTGGTATCCAGGAGCCCGGTAATTTCCTCCTTTCGTACAAAATGTTTTTCCTTCAGCTTAATTTTTTCAAGCAGCATTTCTGAACTTACGCCTTCAATGGGTAACTCTCTGGCGGGATAAATATCCATCAACCAAAGAGCGTCGGCTAAGGCGAGCGATTCACAGAATTGAGCGGCCAGGTCACGTGTCCTGCTGTAGAGGTGTGGCTGAAATATTACTGTAACTTTCTGCTTAGGGTAGAGTTCCCTGGCAGCATGGATACAAGCCCTGATTTCTACAGGGTGATGGGCGTAGTCGTCAATATAAATGGTGTTGTTGTCCTGGTAGCAGGTTTCGAAACGCCTTTTGACGCCCCTAAACGTTGACAAAGCTTTAGTTATGGTTTCATTGTCAATTCCAAGGCTCCATGCAATAGCAGCAGCACCCAGGGCATTTTCCAGGTTATGCCTTCCGGGAAGGCCCATTTCACGCAATGAGGCCTGAAAGAGTCCGTCCAGTGCTGCAAAATATTTCCCATTACTGACTTTTATTTCACTAGTATAAATACCAGCAGGCGGGTTACAATTGTAGGTCAGCATTCTTCCATCAAAAGGAAGAGTTGGTTCAATGCCTTTTTTTACAACAAGAGTTCCATCTGGTTTAATCCTTTGAACAAACTCTCTGAAACTTTCCTGTATAGCATCCTCCGAACCGTAAACGTCCAGGTGGTCGGCATCTATGGCGCTTATCAGTGCCACATCGGGGTGTAAATGAAGGAAAGAACGATCAAACTCATCGGCCTCCACCACCGCCCATTCAGGATATTCATCACCAAGGAAGTTGGTCTTGTAATTTACGCTAATGCCTCCAAGAAAAGCTATGGTTTTGATCTCTGCGGTTTTCAAAATATGCGTTACCAGGGTACTGATTGTTGTTTTGCCATGTGTACCTGCAATGGCAATGGTTTTCACATCTCTGGTCAGCAGCCCGAGCAACTCAGCCCTTTTTATCATCGGGATGTTTCTGGTTGACAATGTGTTGAAAAGCACTGTGGTTTTTGGAACTGCAGGAGTGTATACCACTAAATCTATGTGTGTGGGAATAATGTCTTGCCTGTCCTCAAACCAAATTTTGATCCCTTCTTGCTGCAATTCACAGGTCAGGTCAGAGGGCGTTTTGTCGTACCCGCTTACTTCAACCCCTTTGGCATTGAAATACCGGGCAAGGGCGCTCATGCCAATGCCTCCGATGCCGAGGAAGAAAATGTTATGTAAGCGGTCAATATTCATTTATTTGTTTTTTACAAGGCTAAGTGCGACTCCTGCAATAACATCAGCAGCATCCCTGAACGACAGGCCCGCCAGTTTTTCCTTCAGTCTGAATCGTTTCCCTTCGTCATGAATCAGGTCAACTACAGCCGGACCCAATTTTTCCCTTGCTTTACCATCTTCAATCAGTACCGCTGCATGATGGTTTACCAGTGCAAGGGCATTTTTAGTCTGGTGGTCTTCGGCAACATTGGGGGAGGGAATCAGAATTGCTGGTTTTTGTACTGTGCAGATTTCAGATACGGCAATTGCGCCTGCCCTGCTTACCACAAGATCACAGGCAGCATATGCAAGATCCATCCTGTCGATAAAAGGCTTAATATATGCTTGTTGCTCAAAACCCTTTGCCAATTCAATGGCTTTTTGAAAAAATGTTGTCCCCGTTTGCCAGATAACTTGGATGTCTTGTTCCACAAAAAGTTTAAGATGATGGGCAATGCTTTCATTGATTGTCAAAGCCCCTAGGCTTCCCCCCGTTACGAAAAGAACAGGGTGTTTAGGGGTAAACCCAAAAAATGTCATGGCTTCTTCATATTTGCCTTCCAGGCTTACAATGTCTTGCCTGACAGGGTTTCCTGTAAGGAAAATCTTTGATTTATCAAAAAAGCGTTCCATGCCTTCGTAGGCAACACAAATCTTATCAGCTTTTTTCCCAAGGATCCTGTTTGTGAGGCCAGGGAATGAGTTTTGCTCCTGGATAAGGGTAGGAATGCCTTTTTTGGCGGCTGCCCTAACAATGGGCCCGCTGGCATAACCCCCAACACCAATGACAACATCAGGTTTAAATCGCTTTACGATGTTTTTTGCCCTTACCATGCTGTCAAGCAATTTGAACGGTACTTGCAGGTTCTTCCATGTCAGCCTTCGCTGTAAGCCCGAAATGTTAAGGCCAATAATGTGAAACCCTGCAGCGGGTACTTTCTTCATTTCCATACGCCCTTTGGCGCCCACAAAAAGAATTTGCGCATTGTACACCTTCTTTTTTATGGCTAGGGCAATGGCAATGGCCGGGAAAACATGTCCCCCGGTTCCTCCCCCGGCAATGATTACCCGTAACACATCAGCTTGTGACAATGGCTTTTCCATTTAATTCGTTTTCTTCAATTTTTCTGCTGACACTTAAAATGATCCCTATGGCAAGGCTTGAAAACCAAAGGGAAGTACCTCCCATACTGATCAGCGGTAGGGGTTGACCTGTAACAGGGAAAAGATTTACTGCTACCGCCATGTTTATCAATGCCTGGAATACCAGGCTGAAACTCAGTCCAGCTGCCAGTAATGCCCCAAATGTCCCGGGGCTTTCCCGTGCGATCCTGATCCCTCGGTAAAATAAAATCAAGTATAAAAGAAGGACAATAAAGCCTCCTATTAGGCCATACTCTTCAATGATGATGGCATAGATAAAATCGGAATAGGCGTGAGGCAGGAAATTTCGCTGCGTTGAGTTTCCAGGCATCTTGCCAAAAACGCCTCCTGTTGCGATGGCGATTTTAGCCTGGTCTGTCTGGTAAGTATCACCCGAGTCACCGAAATGGGCCTCAATTCGGTTTGTCCAGGTTTCTGCCCTGCTTCCCTCAGGCAACTGGGAGGCAATAAGGATAAACAAAGCGAGACCTGTAATCCCGATCCCTCCAAAAGCAGCCAGATATTTTATGTTCACACCACCGATAAACATAAGGATTATGCAAGTAAGAAAGAGGATGCCTGCCGTCGATAAGTTGGCGGGAAGAATGAGCCCCGTGATGATCAATATTGGAATTAGAACAGGAACAAAAGCATCCTTGAAATCCTTAATTGTTTCTTGCTTTTTGGTAAGCATTCGCGAAACAAACATGATCAGGGCCAGTTTGGCAAAGTCAGAACTCTGGAAACTGATATTTATGATGGGCAGCGTCAGCCAGCGGCTGGCCTCATTGATATTGGTTCCCCTGACCAGGGTGAACAATAAAAGCGGTGCAGCTATCCAAAGGGCTAGTTGGGAAATCCTTGAATAATAGGTATACTTAACCCTGCTTGCCAGGACCATAAGCCCCAGACCCAGTAACATAATAATGAAATGCTTAATGATATAGTATTCCGTATTCCCCGAGCGAAAGCGATAAGCCAACGTCCCCGTGGAACTGTATACCGCAAGCAGAGAAAAGATGGACAAGAAAATGACCACCATCCAGATTGCCCTGTCGCCTTTTATTTTTTCCAAAAACTTGTTCATAAATTCAGGTTTTACAAATCGTAAACAGCCTGCTTAAATTGTTTGCCACGGTCTTCAAAGTTTTCAAACAAGTCAAAGCTTGCACATGCAGGCGATAACAACACCACATCGCCTGGGTTACCTGCCAGGTAAGCAGCCTTCACAGCATCGGTAGCAGAGCTGGTCTCAAAAATGGCAGGCACCATCTTTCCAAAGACTTTAATAATATGGCTATTGTCCTTTCCTAGGCAAACAATAGCCTTTACCTTTTTTTGCACCAACTCGCCCAAATCTGAATAATCATTGCCCTTGTCCTGCCCCCCAACAATCCAGATTACAGGCTTTGTCATGGATTCGAGTGCATACCAGGTTGAATTCACATTGGTAGCCTTGCTGTCGTTGATGAACTCAATACCTCGGACATAACCCACAGACTCCAGCCGGTGTTCTACATTCTGGAAGTCGCTAAGGCCTTCCCTGATTACTTCCTTGCGTATCTCAAGCAGGCGGGCGGAAATTCCACTGGCCATGCTGTTGTAAATGTTATGTTGTCCTTTCAAGCTTAGTTCCAGGAGGTCCATATTGAATTCCTCAGATTTTATGTTAATGGTCAAAATTCCATTGTCGTTTATCCAGGCTCCCTCTACCAATGTTTTCTTGATGCTAAAGGGAATTAGCCTGGGTCCATTTTCCGTTTGTTTTATCCTTGCCTCCAACACGGGGTCGTCGGCACAATAAATCACGGTCTCTGCCGGGGTCTGGTTCTGCATGATGTGCAGTTTCGATTGAATGTATTTTTCAAAACTGTGATCATAACGGTTGAGGTGATCGGGTGTGATGTTTAACAAAACTGCGATGTCGGCCCTGAAATCTTTCATCCCGTCAAGTTGAAAAGATGATATTTCCAGAACATAAACATCATGCTTTTGTTCCGCCACCTGCCAGGCAAAACTGCTGCCCACATTACCCGCTATACCCACGCTTACTCCTGCCTTTTGAAGTAAATGCCCGGTAAGTAGAGTCGTGGTGGTTTTTCCGTTGCTGCCGGTAATGCAAATTGTTTTTGCCTGGGTATACCTGCCTGTAAATTCTATCTCTGAAATGACAGGTATTCCTTTTTTCTGTATGGCTTTTACAAAGGGTGCATAATCCGGAATGCCAGGGCTTTTCATCACTTCATCCGCATTCAGGATCCGTTCAGCAGTATGCTTTCCCTCTTCCCAGCTGATATCATTATGTAAAAGAGCGTTCTTGTATTTTTTCTTAATGGGGCCCTTGTCGGAAACAAAAACATCCCATCCTTTTCTTCGGGCTAAAATGGCTGTCCCTGTACCGCTTTCTCCTGCTCCAAGTACCACCAGCCGCTTGCCCATGCTTACCTCAGTTTAAGTGTTATCACACTAAACACCGCCAGGATAATACCAACGATCAGAAATCGCTGCACAATCTTTGCCTCGTGGTATCCAATTATCTGGTAATGGTGATGAAGTGGGGCCATCTTGAAAATCCTGCGCCCCTCACCAAATCGTCTTTTTGTAAACTTGAACCAGCTGACCTGCATGACCACTGAAAGGTTCTCAACCAGGAAAATGCCGCAAAGCACGGGGATGAGCAATTCCTTTCGGATCACAATGGCAAACACCGCAATGATGCCTCCCAGTGCAAGGCTGCCTGTATCTCCCATAAAGACTTGTGCAGGATAGGTGTTGTACCATAAAAAGCCAATACAGGCACCCACAAAAGCAGCTATGAAGATTACCAGCTCACCCGTCATGGGGATATACATGATGTTGAGGTAATTTGCAAAAACGGTGTTACCTGATACATAGGCCAGTATTCCAAGAGTTACACCAATGATGGCTGAAGTCCCCGTGGCTAGCCCGTCAAGCCCATCCGTGATGTTTGCTCCGTTTGAAACTGCTGTTATGATCAGGATGACAATGGGGATAAAAATCAGGAATGCCCATTTTGAATATCCCTCCCCAAGGAATTTTAACAGCACGGAATAATCAAACTCATTATTCTTAAAAAATGGAATGGTCGTTTTGGTTGATTTCACCGATTCAATTGAAAAGGTTGAGGCCGGGCTTGAAGACCCCTCAAGAACCATAATTTGCTCCGTGTTATCAAATTGCAGGGGGCGGTTGTCTTTTTCACGGATCACTACCGATTCGTTAAAGTACAGGGTGGTCCCAACAACAATGCCCAGTACTACCTGGCCCAAAATCTTAAACTTTCCTTGAAGCCCTTTTTTGTCTTTTTTGAAAACCTTTATATAATCGTCAACGAAACCAATGAGTCCAAGCCAGACGGTAGAAATCAGCATGAGGACAATGTAGATGTTGTCGAGCCGTGCAAAAAGCAGTGTTGGGATTAAAATGGCAGCAATAATTATGATTCCTCCCATTGTCGGGGTTCCTTGCTTTTTCATCTGGCCATCCAGTCCAAGATTGCGTACCACTTCACCAACCTGCTTCTTCTGCAAGAAACGAATAATCCTGCGCCCAGAGATCATGGTAATGAAAAGAGAAAAGATCACTGCCATCCCCGCCCGAAACGAGATGTACTGAAACACGCCCGCTCCAGGGATGTCAAATGCTTTATCAAGGAAATCAAACAGATAATAGAGCATCTTTTCGCTTTTAGTTTTTTTCCCGGGGGATTATCCCAGGAATTCCTTTAAAATTTGTTTGTCATCAAAGGGATACTTAACCCCCTTGATCTCCTGGTATTTTTCATGACCTTTTCCTGCAACAAGGATGATATCTCCAGGCTGAGCCAATGCACATGCCGCATTAATAGCCTCCCTTCGGTTTATTATGCTTATGGCCTTTCGAATGCTGACGGCGTTCAGACCAGCCTTCATTTCTTCTATTATTTGTTCAGCCGGTTCATTGCGGGGGTTGTCGCTTGTAAGAATAACCTGAGTGCTTAACCTTGCGGCAATGGCTGCCATAGCAGGGCGCTTGGCAGCATCACGGTTTCCACCGCAGCCAACTACAGTGATCAGCTTTTCTGCCCCGGTACGGGCATCTTCAATGGTCTTGAGCACGTTTTCCAGGGCGTCGGGGGTGTGGGCATAATCCACAATGCCAATTACCCCTTTGGGGCCTTTAAAGAAATCAAACCGCCCTTCCGCTGGCTTACAATTGCTTAACGCGGTTAGCGTTTCCTCCGGTTCCCTCCCAAGCATTCGTGCAGTGGAATAAATGGCCAGAAGATTATAAGCATTGAACTCCCCTACAAGTTTACACCAGACTTCTCTGCCATCTATTTGTAATTGAAGACCGGAAAATCCGTTTTCGAGAACCTTGCCCTTGAAGTCAGCCATGCCCCTGAGGCTGTATGTCATTTTCCTGGCCAGTGTATTTTGTAACATTACCATCCCGTTCTTATCATCGAGGTTGGTTATGACAAATGCCCGTGTACCTAGTTGATCAAAAAAACCCTTTTTCGCCTTCAGGTATTCGCTGAACGTTTTATGGAAGTCCAGGTGGTCATGGGTGAGATTCGTGAATACCCCTCCCGTAAAAGATAATCCTGCAATGCGGTGCTGAACAATGGCATGGGAACTGACCTCCATGAACACATATTCACATCCCGCTTCCGTCATTTGGTGCAGCAAGCCATTCAACTGAAGGGGGTCGGGGGTGGTGAAATTGGCAAGGATTTCCTTTTGTCCGATAATATTGCGCACCGTGGAGATTAATCCGCAAGCATAACCAAGTTGTGAAAATAAATCGTGCAACAAGGTGACAATGGTGGTCTTCCCATTGGTACCAGTAACCCCGATTAACTTTATTTTCTCTGATGGATTGTCATAAAAATTTGATGCCAGGACACCCAGGGCATAGGCCGAATCCCGAACCCTGATAAAAGTGACTCTTTCAGGGGTGCTCTTGGGGAAATCTTCGCAAACAACAACGCTCGCGCCGCTTTCAATGGCGTTGGGAATATAAAGGTGGCCATCGGTGGTGAGTCCCTTTATTGCTACAAAGAGGGTGCCAGACTGAACTTTCCTGGAGTCAAATTCAAGCCCCTTTATCTCACGGTCCATCAGCCCCTTCGTTTCGAGAAGCCCCGCTTTATACAATATGTTGCTCAGGTTCTTCAATACCCGTGATTTTTCAGTTCAGTTCTATATAAATTTGATTCCCTGGACTTACTCTTATTCCTGCTTGCAAACTTTGCCGCCTGACAACCCCGCGGCCGGTGAACCTTACCCTTAAACCGGAATTTTCGAGCACAAATAAAGCATCCTTTAAACTCATTCCTACAACATCAGGAACCAGGTTTTCAATAAAATTCTTTTCCCAGAAGCTTACCGTGTCATTGCTTGCCACAGTGCTGGCCCAATGGCTTTGAACATTGTCAATCATTTTGCAGTCAAACGCTGAATAAATGGTTCTGACATCCTCAGTATTGGCATTTCTGAACGATGGGAGGGAAGCCAACAGAGTTTCCGATTGCTTGGGTTGGGGGTAATTCAATTGGGTGGCAAAGATCTTGTCTGCTACCTCTTTAAATACAGGCGCTGCCACCTGGCTTCCTGTGAATATGTAACCCTTCGGATTGTGTATCACCACAATCATGCTGTATGCAGGCTGGTCGGCAGGAAAATAACCAACAAAGGATGCACGGTAGGAGGTTCTTCCATCCGTACGATAACCTTGGCTGGTGTTGGCAACTTGTGCAGTACCCGTTTTGCCAGCTATGTCATAAAGAGAAGTCCTGATGTTTTTTGCAGTCCCATTTTCCACTACCCCTACCAGCATTTCCCTGACGGTCTCAAGAGTCGACTGGCTGGCAATGCTCCTGAGAATGATTTCTGGCTGAAAACGCTTGATGGTCTTTCCAGTTTGTCTGATCTCCTCTACAAACATGGGCTTCATCATCCGCCCGTTGTTGGCCACTGCATTGTATAACGACAAGGTTTGAAGTGGGGTGACAGAAACCTCATAACCGATAGACATCCAGGGTAAGGTGACCCCTGACCAGGATGCACCTTTGGGGTCATTGATCCAGGGCTTGCCTTCACCAGCAATTTCCAGACCCAGGGGCTGATCCAGCCTGAGCCCTTTTATGCGGTCAATAAATTGTTGGGGATGATCCTTGTATGCATTGTAAACCAACTGGGAGATGCCAACGTTGGAGGAAACCTCAAATGCATGCATCGCTGTTATGCTGCCAAAGCCCTCCTCTTTCGAGTCCCTCATGATACGGTCGGCATATCTAATCACTCCATTGCCTGTATGAACAATGTCTTCTGGTTTTACCTTCCCGTCTTCCAGCAAAGCAATCATGCTTGCCAGTTTAAAAGTTGAGCCGGGTTCCGCACTTTCTCCAACAGCATAATTGTAAGTCTCACGGTAATTTCCATCCGTTTGGCGGGTAAGGTTGGAAATGGCCTTGATCTTCCCTGTCGAAACTTCCATCAGCACCGCGGAGCCAAATTCGGCATCATACCTGTTTAAGGATTTTAGCAGGGCATTCTCGACCATGTCCTGCATGGTGATGTTGATAGTGGTAATAAGGTCTTTGCCATTTTCAGGCTGAATCTCATTCTCGTCATTTATGGGAACCCAGGTTCCTGCTGTGCGCAGCATCAGGCGTTTCCCCTGAATTCCCTCAAGTTCCTTGCGGTAAGCTCCTTCAAGGCCCACATACACCCCTTCTGCCTCATAGCCAATGGTGCGGGCTGCCATGGTCTTATAAGGCATCTCTCGGCGTGCACGTTCATTCTCAATGCGCCCTCCACGGTATTTGCCAAGCCTGAAAATGGGGAAGTTTCGAAGAACCTGAAGCTGATTGTAAGTCACGTTGCGCTTCACCAGAAAGTAACGCTCTTCCTTGTCCCTGGCACGGTTAAGTGCTGAAAGGTATTGGCCTTTGGTGCGGTCACCAAAAAGCTGCGAGAGCATCAGGGCCAGTGAATCAATGCCCTGTTTGTAAACATCATCAGTGATCACATCAGGGCCCATGTCCATCCTGATTTCATATATGGGAACACTGGTGGCCAAAAGCCGACCATCCTCAGCGCATATGTCTCCTCTTAAGGCCTCAATGTTTTCATAGCGCAAGGTGGTGTTTTTAGCCTTTTCTCGCCATTTTTCGCCATCTACCGTTTGTATGTATATGGCCCTGAACAGGATGGAAAGCCCGAAAACTACCATAGTGAAATATACCAGGTAAGTCCGTTGTATTATTTGTTTTCTTTCATCCATTTTTTCTGTTGCTCTTTTGGGCCAGGTTAGCGAAGCAGTTTTTTTAAGAAGTTGCCGTTTGAAACTTTACTGGAGATTTGCCTGGGCGGAACCGTTGATTCAACAAATCCCTTGTTTTGAAGCCTTCGGGCAATCTCTGATTGATTACTCAGGAACATAAGTTCTGATTTGGTCAGGGTATGTCGTGTACGCAATTCCACGATCTCCTTGCGTAAGGTTTCTACTTCGCGGGCCTTCTTCTCTGCGTAATAGGTGTTGGAGATCAGGAAAAATGCCAACCCGGCAAGAAAAAAGAAAAAGGGCAGGGAAGTGGCCATCCCTTCCTTGGTTAGAATGCTCCCATCCAGCATGTTGTGGATGAAACGAGAAACAGTACCCTTACGGGAAGTTGCTTTTTTCTTTTTCTCCTGCTTGAGTTTGTTTTTACCCATAGGTTATTTTCCCTCCTTATCTCCGTTAATTCTTTTTTCTGCAATTCTTAAGCGGGCACTACGTGCCCTGTTGTTATTATTCATTTCTTCTTCCCCGGGCTTTATGGTCTTCCCAATCGGCACTAGGGGAGTCAAGGGATTACCAAAAAAGTCCTTTTCTACCTCCCCCCTGAAGTTGCCCGCTTTCATGTAGTGCTTCACAAGGCGGTCCTCCAATGAATGGTAGGAAATGACCACCAGCCTTCCACCTGGCCTGAGTACATCAGCGCTTTGTTCCAGGAATTCTTTTAAGGCTTCCAGCTCCTGGTTCACCTCAATGCGAAGAGCCTGGAATACTTGTGCGAAGAATTTGTTTTCCTTTCCCTTGGGTGCAAGTCTCTCCAGAATGCCTGTGAGTTGAAGCGTTGTGTCAATGCTGCCTTCTTTCCGGTGACGCTCAATAGTCCCTGCAATTTTATAAGCATTTCGCAACTCCCCGAAAAGAAAAAAAACATCAGCCAGTTTCTCCATCGGATACTCATGAATCACCTCCCTGGCAGTTAACTTGGCATCACGGTTCATCCGCATGTCGAGGGGGCCTTCAAAGCGTGTCGAAAATCCTCGTTGAGCCTGGTCAAACTGGTGTGACGAAACTCCGAGATCTGCAAGGATCCCATCCACAGGCAATAAACCATATAGCTTCAGGAAGTTCCTCAGGTACCTGAAATTTTGGTTCAGGAATAAAACCCTCCGATCTTCAGGTACATTGGCCGCCGCATCCCAGTCCTGGTCAAAAGCAATGAGCTTGCCTGTTCCCAGCTGTTCCAGGATAGCCGCCGAGTGGCCACCGCCCCCAAAAGTCGCATCCACATAACGCCCTTCGGGTACTATCCGGAGCCCCTCAATGGAAGGCTCCAGCATGACCGGCTTATGATACCCCTTCATTCCCGGATTGGTTGGTGATTTTTCCCATGACATCCTCTGCAAGCGAAGAGAAGTCTTCCGGCTCGTTGTTCATCATCGATTCGTAAACTTCCCTTGCCCAGATTTCTATCCTTTGTCCGTAAGCAAAAAGAACGATCTCCTTTTCTATTCCTGCATATTCGAGCAGCGACTTGGGCAATAGCAAACGATTGGCCGAATCTAGCATGACCTCCGAGGCCCCTCTGAAAAAATAACGCACAAATTCGCGGTTCTTTTTGTTATACAAATTCAGGGAATTTACCTCCTGTGAGATCTTTTGCCACTCACTTTGCGGGTATAGCGTAAGGTTTTTCTCAAATCCACGGTTAATGACGAATCGCTCCTGGTCTCCTTCCGTCAATTGCTTTTTCAAGCCGGAGGGCAACATGAAGCGGCCTTTGGAATCAACTTTAATATCAAATTCTCCAAGCAGATACGTCATTCTCCCACAAATTTGTTTTGGTCTGTAAATATAATGCAAATTTTACCACTTTTTACCACTTTTTACCACATTGTTGATAACTTTTCACCCTCAAATCCATTGATTTAATTGAAAAAGTTATTAAAGCATTGATAATCAAGAATTAAAAAATGCATGCAATTTATTTTGGTTATACATGTTTTTGGAATACAGATTATTAGGCATTGCAATGTTTTTTCTTACATTATCCTTAATTTTGTATTATCTGCTTTTGACCTTTCACAGACTTTTTGTCCACCTGAAAGGCTTCATTTGCTGAATTTTTTATCAGACTTAAAAATGATGGAAGAACAAAAGGAATCGGAGAGGAATTTTCTGGATGTTGACAGTGTGTTTCGCAAAAAGGGTAAAAAAATTTACCCCTATATTCCGAAATTCATTATTCATTATCTTGAGCGGGTTGTTCATCAGGATGAAATGAATGAGGCATTGAACAGGCTTCATAATCTTGATGTCCATGACTTCCTGAAGGAAATCCTCCTGAATGAGTTTAAGGTCAACATTCATACCCAAAATTTTGATTACTTGCCTGCTGAAGGCTCATATATTGTTGCAAGCAACCATCCTTTGGGTGGTTTGGATGGCATTGCTTTGATGCACGTTGTAGGAAAGAAAAGAAAGGACTTTAAGTTTTTGGCCAACGATATCCTGATGGAATTGCCCAATGTTAAAGAATTATTTGTGCCCATCAACAAACATGGCCGCAATACTTATGAAGCTGTGCGAATGCTTGACAAGTTGTTCAGCTCAGGGGAAGCCGTGCTCATCTTCCCTGCCGGGTTGGTGTCGCGAAAGCAAAAACATGGCATTTACGACTTGCAATGGAAAAAAACGTTTATTTCCAAAGCGATTAAGTACCGGCGCGACATCATTCCTGTGCATATTGACGGGCAGAACTCTCGGTTTTTTTATAACCTTGCAAATTGGCGTAAGCGGTTGAAAATCAAAGCAAATATAGAGATGCTCTATCTGCCCGATGAAATGTTCAAGCAAAAAAACAAAAATATTACGATTACCTTTGGGGAACCTGTTTCATATACTACCTTTACCAATGCATTAACACACCAGCAGTGGGCCGATCAGATGAAGGAGCATGTTTACGGTTTGCCAAAAGGCCAGTTGAAATTTCAGGTTTAGAGGTTTTAAATTAAACCAGTAAGATGAAGGAGATGAATGAGGAGCTGATCCCCCCCGTAGGTAGGGGTCTGATAATGGGAGAGTTAACAAGGGAGCGTTTCCTGAGGAAAACCAACAACGCTTCCAATGAGATCTATGTAATTAATGCCCACAATGCGCCCAATGTCATGCGCGAGATCGGGCGTCTGCGCGAACTGTCCTTTAGAAATGCTGGTGGAGGGACGGGGAAACCCCTCGATATCGACCACTATGATACTGGGACGCTTCCCTATGAGCAATTGATCGTCTGGGACCCCGATAAAAAGGAAATTGTCGGTGGCTATCGTTATATTTTGTGTAAGAACGCTCCCATCGACAGCCTGGGCGTGCCTGATTTGGCTACCTCTGGATTATTCAGGTTTTCTCAAAAATTCCTTGCCGATTATCTGCCCTATACCGTTGAATTGGGCCGGTCCTTTGTGCAGCCTGCCTATCAGCCCTCAAGGGAGAACCGCAAAAGCATTTTCTCACTCGATAACCTTTGGGATGGATTGGGTACCTTGGTAATCGATTTTCCCGAAGTAAAATATTACTTTGGAAAGGTTACCATGTATACCCATTTTAACTTGTATGCCCGCGACCTGATCCTCTATTTCCTTGGGCGTTACTTCCCTGATCCCGAAAAGCTTGTTTACCCCATTGAGCCCCTGGAAATGGTTACCCCCCTTGAGAAATTGAAGAAGGTCTTCACCGGCAAGAACCTTGAAGAAAACTTCAGATTGTTGTCAAAGGAGGTTCGAAAACAAAAGGAAAACATTCCGCCTCTGATCAATGCCTACTCAGCCCTTAGTTCTACAATGAAAACCTTTGGTACTGCCATCAACCACCACTTTGGAGGAGTAGAGGAAACGGGCATTCTGATCACTGTTGCTGACATTCATGAAGCCAAGAAAGACCGGTACATGAAGAGTTACCTGGATATTAAAGAAGAATAAGGATTCTCCCTGGATGTTACCCTAAAAGGAAGGCCAGATATGGTGATTCGCTCGGCTGAATTCATAAAAAGTTCACCCTCGCTCAATGAGTGCCCCGAAAGCACGCTGCCCGAATATGCATTTATTGGACGCTCCAATGTGGGAAAGTCCTCACTCATCAATACAATTACGGGATTCTCAAAACTGGCTAAAATCTCTTCAAGTCCCGGAAAAACTCAGCTGATCAACCATTTCCTGATCAATGAGGCCTGGTATCTTACCGACCTCCCTGGCTTTGGCTTTGCTAAAGTTCCTGTCCGAATCAAACGCAAGTGGGATTTAATGATTCGCAACTATCTGCTGAAACGCCCAAACCTGGTTTGTTCATTCCTGTTGATTGATATAAGACATGAAGCCCTGAAAAATGACCTTGAGTTCATGGCCTGGATGGGCGGCCGCAGAATCCCGTTTTACCTGATCTTTACCAAAGCCGACAAACTGACCCACAACCAACGGCAATCTGCCATCGCAGCCTATATGAAGGTCCTGGGCGAGCAGTGGGAACCCCTGCCTCCTTTTTTGGTTACCAGCAGCGATACTGGTATGGGAAGGGAAGAACTTCTTGCCCTGATCGAAACTTTTAACAACGGCTTTCAAGCCGAAGGCCTGGGTTGATTATGGCCTGAACCCTGATTGATTCAATATCTTCTGTGCGTCATTTTCCTTGAACAGCCCGGCAAGTCCCTTGACTTGATTCCTTTCCATATATTTCCTTACAATCTGCCAGCCGATATAGGCTGCCGTCCGCGGTGGGGCATTCCTCGAAAAAGGTGCAGTAAATGGAGCATCGCCCAGGAACTTAATGATGATCTGGCGGTCACTTGAATACAGCATTTCATTTTCCAGAAAATACGACCATGCCCTGCCCATATTTGCCTCCAACCATTTCAACTGACCCTGGTCATAAGTCATCTTTAGGGTGTCGGGATGCTGGGGAAGCATACAATCCAAAAAATACAGAATCTTTCCTTCATAGATCATATAGTCCAGAAAACGCTCAGGCATTGCGGCCATTTCCTGCAGCTTTCGTTCACCCAGCAGCTTCATCACGTCAATGCTCACAAAGGCTGGTTGCATCCCAAAAGTCTGGTAGGATGGAACCCCAACTTTCGGGTATAAGTGGTAGTCCTTCCCCAGGTACATGTCCAGTCCGATCACAATGATGTCTTCATAATCTTTCACGGGGTATTGAAAATCCAGGCCGGAAATATAAGTGAACACCCTTGGAATGGCTTCACCCGGAAAATGATGGTGGTAGTAACGGAATGCCTCACTCAACTCTTTTTCAAGGAAAGTAACATCAGGCCAGACTTCTTTTGTGTCGAGATACAACTCCCTAATCTGCGGATCGCTGATATAGTCAAATAATTGTTGCCGGCCCTGTTCTGTTCTGATGTTTTCTCCCAGGAAAACATAATACCTATCAATATAGGGTTCGATTTCATCTTTCAGGGCGTAAGGGTTGAGGTTAAAAAGCACTTCCTCATAACGGCCAATAGAAACGGGCTCAATTTTTATTCCGGAAATATCTGCTTGGTAATGAGGTCTTTTTTCGGTGCCCCCGCAGGAAATCATTACGGCAGAAAAGAAAAACAACAGTAGGAAAAGGGTTTGATGGTTCGGTCGTATCTTCATAAGGGTTGAAAAATTTGGGTTAAAAACCAAAACTGCCTTTATTGAAATCTAAAAAAATAAAAAATAATGGTTAATATTGTATTTAATTATAAACGCCAAAATTATGAAAAAAATATTGTTGTCGGTTCTGCTGGTCGTATTGTTGGTCCCAATGGCCTTTTCATTGGATCCCAGTGGATTTCGCTTTGGGCTAAAAGCCTCTCCTTCCGTTGTCTGGATGCGTCCCGAAACCACCAATTACACCAGCGATGGCCTGCGTGTCGGGTTCTCCTATGGGCTTGTTGGCGATATTCGCCTGGGTGATTTTTATGATTTCTCCACAGGAATTACAATTAATATGGTTGGGGGAAAACTTGTTTATCCCTTCAAACTTTCCATTGAGGAGCAAGTGGACTTGTCACGGACCTATAAACTCAACTACCTCGAGATACCCCTGACCATTAAGATGCATACACAGGAAATTGGCTACCTGACTTATTATGGCCGCTTTGGTTTTGGGGCTGGCGTTAATTTACGTTCTAAGGCAAGTGATAGTTATGTTTCTGCCGGTAATCAGATTACCATTGAACGCGAGGATATAAAGAGCGAGACTCGTTTGCTGCGTGGATCACTCATTGTTGGAGTGGGGGTGGAATACTCTGTGGGTGGAAGAACCGCGCTTGTGGGTGGCCTCACCTTCAACAATGGCTTCACCAATGTCCTGAAGGGCACCAACGATGCGGTCGGCCGTAAACCCAGCGCCATAAATAATTTCCTCGAGCTAACCCTGGGAGTCATGTTCTAAACCTTGCTGAATGAAAATTGCCCTTGCCCAGTTGAATTTCATTGTAGGGCATTTCGAACACAATACCGCTTTAATGATCTACGCCCTCGACAGGGCCCGCGCACAGGGCGCTGACTTGGTGGTATTCACCGAACTTTCCGTCTGCGGCTATCCTCCGCGCGATCTGCTCGAAATGGAGCATTTTATCGACCAGTGCGAAGCCGCAATCAGAAAAATTGCCGGCCATTGCAAAGGTATTGCCGCTATTGTAGGCGCTCCTAGCCGCAACCCCAGGGCTTTCGGAAAACGACTCCTGAACTCAGCCTTCCTGCTTGTAGAAGGCGAAATCTGCGGCACCTATCACAAAGGCCTCCTGCCTACCTATGATGTTTTTGACGAATACAGGTATTTCGAGCCCGCCTCTTCTTTCAAGTCTATCGTTTTTAAGGGCAAAAAGATCGCACTGACCATTTGCGAGGACCTCTGGAACCTCGATGTCCACGCCCTCTATTCAATGAACCCAATGGATGTGCTGATCCGCGAAGAACCCGACCTGATAATCAATATCTCCGCCTCGCCTTTTGCCTGGAGCCACTTGGCCGACCGCCATTACACCTTCTCCGAGAATGCCCGGAAATATAGAATCCCGCTTTTTGTTGCCAACCAGATGGGCGGCCACGATGAACTGCTATTTGACGGGCAGTCAGGGGTTTATAACCCCATGGGAGGGCTGGTAGATCAGATTGATTCCTTCACCGAAGACGTCAGGGTGTTCGATTTGGATGAAGTAATACAAAGCCGGGAACAACCCGGGGAGATTAAGCTTAGCGAAACCGAAAAAAACGAGGTGATTTTTAAGGCTCTGGTGTTCGGTATCCGCGAGTATTTTGGGAAATTGGGTCTGAAAAAAGCAATCCTGGGCCTTTCAGGAGGACTCGACAGCGCTCTTACCCTTGTCTTGGCAGCAGAAGCCTTGGGACCGGGAAACTGCAAGGCAGTCTTGCTCCCCGGCCCATACAGCACCGACCACTCCATCTCCGATGCGGTGCAATTGGCTCAAAATCTGGAAGTACCCCACGAAATCATCTCCATCAACGAAACTGTTGACGCCTTGAACCACGCCCTCGAACCCCATTTCAGGGGAACCAAACCAGGAGTGGCTGAAGAAAACCTGCAGGCCAGGGCAAGGGCAGTTATCCTGATGGGACTGGCCAATAAATTTGGGTATGTGCTGCTCAATACCTCAAACAAGAGCGAAGCCGCTGTGGGATATGGCACCCTCTACGGCGATATGTGCGGGGGACTGGCAGTCATCGGTGATATCTACAAAACCGAGGCCTACAGCCTGTCGCGCCACATCAATCGACACCTGGAGATCATTCCTGCCAACATTATCAATAAACCGCCTTCGGCAGAATTGAAACCTGGCCAGCGCGATACCGATTCTCTGCCGCCCTACGAGATCCTCGACGATATCCTCTTCAGGTATATTGAAAGGAAAATGTCAGCAGAAAAAATCATTGCAGCTGGTCATCCCGCAGAGCTGGTGCGGAGCGTCCTGCAAATGGTCAACGCCAATGAATACAAGCGCCATCAAACCCCACCCATCCTTAGGGTGTCAAAAAAAGCCTTCGGCTCAGGCCGCAAGATGCCTTTAGTGGCACGCTTCCCCGGTTAACCCACTGCCCTTTACCTGATCATTCAAAAAAACCATTTGAATTTCTCAAAAAAAGGAAGCTAACCCTGTGGGTTGCTTCCTTTTGTTAATGAAGAATTTCTTGTGTTTTCCTCGCGAACCTATCTGAACTGATATCCTCCTTCTTTCATTTGTGAAAAGGCCTGTGCGCCAAGGTCCTTTGCAATGGCACGGCCATCAAGGGTGGGATGAACCGTCCCTTTCGCTGCCAGGTATTCTTCAACGGCCTCGTGCATGGTATATTCCTGGATGCTGACCTCCCTGGCATGCTGCATCCTGCACATGGTGGAAAGAGGCTCACCGGTTCTGTTACAGGAGGCCATCGTGTACATTTTTTCCAGGTCAAGGGCTTCGCCCTGTATGGTGATGTTTTCAATGCGGCTTCCCTGCTCCTTTGAACTGTCAAATTCTACGGTCATGCCTGAAAACCTTACCAGCCAGCCACCGAAGCGCTCCTGGTAGTTGGCGGCAAAAACATTGTTGATTTCCTTCTCCAGCCAGTTTTTTATTTGCTGCCCGCTGACTTTTCCAATCTTAATGTTTTCATCCACAGGCAGCATCCTCCACAGGTCAGCCTTGGTGACAGGCGTTTTGCCGCTTGCATCTGGAACAATAGGCACACCAAAGCGAAAACCGTTTGAAGTGGCAAAATCTACTCCTGTTTTCCAGCGTATCGCATCGGTAATCAGGTTGTCCATTGGATTCTCAACAACCAGGTAACGGTATAGTGGGGCGGTGGTATAGCCCAACACGCTTTGCATCTCCTCTTTGTAAGGGGAAATGGCATCGTCGATAAGCTGCTGTACCACGGGATCTGCCTTATATTTCTCAGGCGAAACCTCTATCAGCTCATAGCTGTAATCCACAACTTCTCCATTGCTGACTTTCAGGTCCAGTTTTCCCACAAAAGAACTAAACGCTCCGGGTTCTACAACCTTAGCATACTTCCCGTGAATGGGCTCCCTGATCCTTTCATGCGTATCATTGCCTAAAATAAAATCGACGCCTTCCACGGCGGGGTTATTGGCCAGCGTCACCTGCTTCGAGATCCCCATATGGGCCATCAGGATTAAAAAATCAACTTCCTCATTGGTGCGTAAATGGCTGACCAGCTCATTCAGGTTTTCTTCCACAGGGGTAAAGTGCATCCCTTCACTGTAGGATGGGTTCTGCCGGATGGGTATTTCCGGGTCGTTGTAGGCGATAAACCCTATTTTAACCCCCTTCTTCTCGGTTACCCAATAGGGCGGAAATAAAGGCTCTCCGCTTGCTTCGTCATACATGTTCGCCACAATGACATTCGTTTGGTAGTCGTTCATGAGGTTCATCATCACATCTTTACCATACACTACCTCCCAGTTTCCCGGGATAAGCAAATCGTAATCCATGGCCCGGACTATTGGGGGGAAGATACTCCCCAATGAACGCACACTTTCACCACTACCCTGGTAAAGGTCGCCGCCGTCAACCAAAATGGTGGCATCCTGATTCTGACTTCTTATGCCGTCGACCAGCGTTTTGATATGCGCCAACCCCCCTGCTTCCCTGAAAACAATACTGCCGTTCTCAACAAAGAGCTCGTTGTGCGGATTAAGATATGCATGGATATCAGCGGTTTGTAATATGGTTATGGTTTCTTCCTTCATCTTTCCTGGTTTATTCTGACAGGCGCTTAAGGTCAACAATGCAAAACCTGCCAAAATGAGAATTTTTTTCATCCTTCTGTTTATTTTTGGTCATTATTTTTTTGGTGTCTTTTTGAAGCCCGAAAATTGATTTCTTCAATGAGAACACACAGACCAAACAAGAGGAAGATATAAAAGGTTTAAATGTTTAACATTTTTTTAAACCATTTTATCTCTTTTGCCAAAGCACAGACTGATAAGACAGGCATTTTTTTAACTTAAAGAGAAGAAATAATACAATAAAGCACCTCCATGAGGTTAAAATAAGAAAAAAAAACCACAAACATCCTCCGGAGCAACCTCAGATGTCAGGATTTTTTTTAGGACAACAACAAACATTCTTTTATAGTGATAATCACTTCCAATATAGACTGTTAACCCTCCACCTTTTGATTTAATAATTTCTGAGTCAGTGATATATACATTGAAAGAAATTGAATATTTACCCTAAATAGAAGTTGGAGGATGTCTATGACTTTAACAATCCGGATATTATTTATTTACATTTTCAGGCAATCAAGAAGGAATCCCTAAGCAAGGGATATTTGCCCGTGAAGCTCTGGGATAAGATGTGAGCTAAGCAGGATTCATCTCAATGAAATTCCCTGAGGCTCTCGTGGATTCCCTTGTGAATTTCAAACCAAAATTCCAATCCTGCTTCAAACTTATCTTCCTCAAATGCCCTGATCCATGTATTGAGGGCTTCATCTTTCACCTCGTCTTCATCCGCCTTTTTCTTCAGGAAAGAAAATACGAAGTCAACATTACGCTCCGTTTCCCAAAAAATTGAGGCGTTGCGGCTGTTGATCCGTGTTGCTGTAAGCTTCAACTTATGCAGAAAATCATCTCGCTGCCCGTAAAGTTTCTCCATCACATCCGGTAGAATGTCTTCAGCCCAGGCGCGATGGAAACGGCAGAACCCGAGATTGTCAAGCATCAGTTCCCTGATCATGCGCTCAGCATTTTGCTTTCCCAGTTCGCGAGGCGGGATAAAATCCTTGCCGTAGACCATGTAATATTTTCCCATGATGGCCATTGGTGAAAGAACGCCGGGTGTCCAATACTGGTTGGGCACCATCCACCCTTGCCGGGCGAAGCCGATATGTACAAAACGATCAATGACGCCAACCCCTTTTTCGCGCGACAAGCGGCGGGCCAGCTTCCGGGCACCAAGGGAAAGGTCAATCTTACCATCCTTCCTGACCATTTCCTCAAGCAAGGCTACTCCTATCCTGGCATTGTGCATGGAGTCTTTTACCACATCAAAACCCTTGACTGAAAATTTTGGTTTCCGATCCACACCCAGCTCCTCTGGCTTGATCAGGTCATCAGCCATGCACTCCATAAGCCATGACAGCACCCCACCCACCGAAATCGCGTCGAAACCATAAGCATCTGCTTTTCCATTGAGCAGTTCTGCCGCACGCTGGTCAAACACCCCACACAAAGGCCCCATGGTCTGATAGGGTTCATAGTCTTTCTTATAATGATTGTTCATTTTCTTGCAAACGGCCACACAAGGTTCTCCACAGTTCTTTTGTTGTTTCTGTTCGATGGTTTCCTCATTAAACTGCTTGAGGTAATGATCCAAAACAAACCGCTTATGCAGGTCCAGTCGCTCCTCTTTACGCATATAAATCGTCCGGTAATTGAAAGCGATGATGCGTTCATTCATCGTGGCGAAGTTGATCCCGAAAGTCCCCCCTGTGTTAAAAGCCGGATCGTACCTGTATTTGGTGGTGGCCTCAAAGTCCATGGCCGCCATCTTTTTATCATACCTGTCGTGAAACCATTGGTCGGCCACCTTGCGATCCCTAAAATCTTCATCTACATAAGTACCCCCGTAGATAATGCCCACAATGCCATGCTGCTGCAAAAGTTTGGTGCCAAATCCTCCCCGCCCGGCCCAGCAATCCACAGCGGTCAACGCTCCTTTTTTTACAGGTGCTGATGCAATGGCTCCGCTATCTGTGTGCATGGCAGCCGGCCCCACAGCTAAAACCCTGGGTTCTTCTTCGTAGCGTGAGGAGAAATGATCCAGTGCATATTGCATCACCCCATAAACGCCTCCCCTGCCAGTCTGCCACAGGGTCTCGGGATGAACCTGATGCAGCTCCACCTCAACTTCTTCCCCGTGGTTGCGATTGAGATAGAGAATAGATGGCATGGCGGCCTTCCCTATTATGGAAAACATGTTAATACCCAGGTTGTCAAACACCAGGCCTGCACCACCCATGGAAGAAATGAAGAACCCGTGCCAGGAAGGCGACATCCCTGTAAATATCAACCTGTTAGAACCAGGAAAAACCGAACCGGCCAGCAATCCGGCACCAATATTGAGACTGTTGTGTTTGTAGGCCAGGTGAATGCCCAGGTCAACAGGGCCATAAAAACTTCCAACAGGATACTTGTTTATTCGATAAAAACCATTGGAGGCATCAATCATCAGTACCCGTAAGTTTTCCGTTCTTTTTTCCGCCATAACCTTATGTTTTAATCAGGTTGTTATTTGCCGATAAAATTAATATTTTAAAAAATAAGGTTTTAAGTTAATAAAGAACAAAGCCTTTAAAAAGAAGACTTAATTTTCTCCACGCCTTCTGTGATTATATGAGTATTTATTTCAGGTGTATGGACCTTTTGTGCCAAGGCGACCTTTTGGATATACCTTAAATCGTTGGCCGATTTGAGCACGTGAAACCCCTGTGATTGTGCCAGTTGGCCTTCCCCCGGAGAGCCGGAAACAAAAGCCTGCGCGTGACAAAAACGGTTCTACATTCCACTCAATTACTCTGAATCGTAACACATCCACCTGATTGTTTTTTGTCTTAAATTAATTATTTCTCATTTTTAAAATTTAATTTTTCATTCTACCACGCTCGTACCATCCTCGTATAAGCCTCGTGCCTGGCTCGGATACGGCCTTGCTGTACAAGACCAAAGCAGCTCTTTGGTAGGGTTTTGGCTGGATTTTTTGGTGGAAGGGCGGGTGGGGCATGGCAATAAAAAACCGTCTCCCGGGAAAGCCAGGGAGACGGTTTCAGGAATGATTTTAATAGGTTTTATATGGCTTCCACCGATTTGATTTCGGGGATGGCTTTTTTCATGGCTTGTTCAACGCCGTTTTTGAGGGTCATGGTGCTCATTGGGCAGGAGCCGCAGGCACCAAGCAGTTCGACATTGACAACGTTGTCTTCGGTTAATTCAACAAAGCGGATATTTCCGCCATCAGCCTCGAGGTAGGGGCGGATCTGGTCGATGACTTTTTGTACTTTCTGAATGAGTTCGGGATTCTGATTCTGGGACATGGTCGTTTTATTTTTGATGGAACAATATTTTGCTTATTGGGAAAGGGTGTTACACACCCACTATTTCATTTTTTCGTGCATTGGAGATGGACACCTGCTGCGCGAGTTTTTCGGCCAGGCTGTCGAAATAAGGCCTGGATAGGCTGTTGTGGTGCAGCACTTCGGGCTTGCCCTGGTCGCCGGCTTCACGCACCGACTGTATCAGGGGGATCTGGCCCAGGAAAGGCAGGTCCATGGCCTCAGCCATTTGTTTTCCGCCATCGTGTCCAAAAATGTAATACTTGTTTTCGGGCAGTTCGGCAGGGGTGAACCAGGCCATGTTTTCGACCACGCCCAGCACAGGCACGTGTATGTTATCGTTCGAGAACATGCTGACGGCCTTGCGAGCATCGGCCAGGGCCACCTCTTGGGGGGTGGTGACGATGATGGCGCCCGTCAGGGGCACGGTCTGTACCAGCGAAAGGTGGATATCGCCGGTGCCCGGGGGCAGGTCGATAATCATATAGTCGAGTTCGCCCCAGTCGGCATCGGTGAAGAGCTGTTTGAGGGCTCCTGATGCCATGGGCCCGCGCCAGATTAGGGCGCGGGAGGCATCGACAAAAAAGCCGATGGACAGGATCGAAACGCCGTGTTTTTTTAGGGGCAATACCTTTGTGTGCCCTTCGATGTCAACGGCCTGGAGCTGGTCGTCTAAGGCCTGGAACATCAGGGGCACTGAAGGTCCGTAGATGTCAGCGTCGAGCAGGCCTGTGCGGGCGCCGCTCCGGGCCAGAGTGATGGCCAGGTTGGCTGCCACTGTCGATTTGCCTACTCCGCCTTTGCCACTGGCTACGGCGATGATGTTTTTCACCCCTTTCAGCAAGGTTTCTTCCTGCTTGCGGGTGCTGGTGACTTTGGAGGTAAGATTGACCTCCACATCGGCATCCTTACTCACCAGTTCGTGGACGGCACGGATGCAGGCATTCTTGATGCTCTCCTTCAGGGGGCAGGCGGGGGTGGTCAGCACCACCGAAAACCGGACCTTATGGCCTTCAATTTCGAGGTCGCGGATCATACCGAGGCTCACCAGGTCCTTCTTCAGGTCAGGTTCAATGACTTGGCCTAGTGCGTTTAACACTTGTTCTGTAGTAATCTGCACAGTAATCTTTATTTAGACTTTGTAAAAGTAATGCTTTTTTTTCTGACGGCAAGGGAAATGAAACGCGAAAAAAGTATTTCAATACCTCAATTCCTTTGCGGGATCCCAGAAGTGCTTGCTGAAGTCTACGATCTGGTCGTCTATCACCTCAATGCCTTCCGATTCGAGGAGTTGTTTCATGACACTGGAGCCCCCGAAATGGTGTTTTCCCGTAAGGGTGCCGTTGCGGTTGACCACGCGGTGGGCAGGGACGTATTCGCTGCAATGGTGCGAGCCGTTCATGGCCCAGCCCACCATGCGCGCCGCTCCGACGCTGCCCAGGTAAGCGGCGATGGCGCCATAGGAGGTGACCCGCCCGGGGGGGATGAGACGCACCACCTCGAACACCTTCTCGAAAAAGGAGGGATCAGCCATGGGAGTGGGGGGTGTTTAGCGAGAAGCGCAGGTATTTGATGGGGATACCTTCGGCCCTGAAGATGTTTTCGTAATGGGTCTGAATGGCTTTGATAAGGGGCTCGTCTACATTGCCCTTTTCATACAGGTCGGCGGTGTGGTAATGCAGGGTATGGCCGCCTCCCCTGACCACTTCAAGGGTATATTCGTAGAGTTCGGTGCTGTCGGTTTTCAGGTGGATGGGGCTGTCGGGCCTGAGGATGCCAGCATAGCGTTCGAGGAAACGGGGCGAGGTGAGGCGTTTCTTCTGGCGCGATTGTCTGGGCTGGGGGTCGGGGAAGGTGATCCAGATGCCGCTGACCTCTGCCGGCCCGAAGAAGTAGTTGATGCGTTCGGCTTGGATGCGCAGGAAAGCTGCATTGTCGATGCCTTCTTCCAGGGCCTGGTTGGCGCCTTTCCAGAGGCGCTCGCCCTTGATGTCAATGCCGATAAAGTTCTGCCCGGGGTATTTTCGTGCCAGGGCCAGTGTATATTCTCCCTTGCCGCATCCCATCTCAAGGACAATGGGACGGTCGTTTCTGAAAAAGGCCCGGTTCCAGTTTCCCTTATGGGGATGATCGGTGACGGGATAACGGTCGTTAGGCTGAATCACATTTGCAAAGCTTGCAATCTCGGCAAAGCGCTTCAGTTTTTTCTTACCCACAACTAAAAAAGATGTTTTGTAAGGTTAATTACGATGAAGAATCCAAGCGCCGGGGTTGACTTCCTGCTGTACCCTGGGCAAAAGGGCTTCGGCTTCTTCCAGATTGTTGAAAAAGGCATAGCACACCCTGTGGTAACCTGTGTTGGTAGTCATGAATATCTGGGCTTGGTTGGCGCCTTTTCCCCTAAGCTCATTGACCAGGCTGATGGCTTGGGCTTCATCCTGGAATGCACCCACCACCAGGAAATAGGTTTTCTGTCCGGGGACAGGCTGTGCAGGTGCCTGGGCTGCAGCGGGCTGAGCTGAGGAAGCAGCTGTTGCGGGGCTTTCTTCAGGGGTAACGCTTTCAGAAGCAGGGGTTTCGGCTTCCGGTTCGCTGACAGGGGCTGGAGCGGCAAGCTCGGTTTGTGGTTTGGGGGCAGGGGCTATGCTTTTCTTGCCAAAGATGAAGTTCCAGTTGAAGGCCAGGATGATCGCAATCACAAGGAAAGGAATGATGAACCACGCCAGCCACTTAATGGCCGCGGGCAGGTCATGACGGGTAGGCTCGGAGGTGGCTGCAAAGGCGGTCGCAGCTTCCACGGGTTCGGAAACGGGTGTCACGATCTTTTCTGCCACAGGCTCGGGCTTGGGTTCGGGCTTCAAATCTTCAATGACAGGCTCTTCGACAGGTGTTTCCTCAATGGTTTCGATTACCGGGCTTGGCTCAGGCTCAGGCTCAGGCACGGGAGGCGGAGGCGGGGGAACCACTGCCTTGGGCGGCTCGCTGATGGTGCCCATCCCCGTGGCATCTGCAAGGTAATTGATGCTCAGGTCGGGATTAAACACCAGCTTGCCATCGGCATCATGGCTGAAAATCCCTACACGCTCCAACTGCACCTTTTGCCCCGACGACAGGGTCTCCCTGATCTCGCGGACGAAGTTGCCCAGGTATTCTTTTACCTGATTCAGGTCGTTGAGTTCCTTGCCTGCAATGTGGGCGATCAGTGGGGTGTCGCCATCTTTTTTGTCTGCATTGAAGGTAATCACCTTCTTGGGCGATTCGATTTTCTTTTCTTCCGGGATGAAACGGGCAGGAATGTACTTGGTGGAAAATTCCCCAAAGCCCGGGAGTAACACATATTCGTGATCAAAAAGCAGTTCGCTGATGTAGTTTCCGATTTTCATAGGTGTAATTTTTTTCCAGAAGATCCCAGTTTGTCATAAAATTGAAAAAACCTGAGTTTTGCCTCATTGAATCCTGTAAATTAATTCGTTGAGGAATTGAGGAGGCATTTTTTGGCAGGTCTAAATTAAGAAAAACTATTTACAATATGTAGATTCTACGCAAAAAAGCGGGTAAAGTTACCCGGGTGATTTACAGCCATTGGGGCGGTAAGCGCCGGAGGTCTTCAGGGGTGTCGATTCCGGGGGAGTCGTATGAAGTTTCGGCCACATGGATGGGGTAGCCCTCTTGCATCCAGCGCAGTTGTTCGAGCGACTCGGCCTTTTCTAGGTCCCCAAAGGGGAGGCTGGCGATTTTTTTCAGCACACCCAGGCGGTAGGCATACATCCCGACGTGCCTAAAGAAGTGGTGTTGTTTGAGCCACTGGTCCTGTTCTGCCCCGCGAATGAAGGGGATGGGCGATCGGCTGAAGTACAGGGCCTGGAAGTTGCGGTCGAAGACCACCTTGACGATGTTGGGGCTAAACAGCTCTTCGGCCCGGGTGATGTGCTTCACCAGGGTACTGATGCCTGTATCGGGATTCTGGAACAGGGATGCCAGCAATTCAATTTGTTCGGGCTGAATAAAAGGCTCGTCGCCCTGGATGTTGATCACCACGTCCTTATCTCCGATTTCCTGTTCACCCGAAATAAGGGATGTGGCTTCCAGGCAGCGGTCAGTGCCACTGCGGTGATGGCTGCCTGTCATGACAGCTTCCCCGAATTCGAGCACGTGGTGAAGGATACGTTCATCGTCGGTAGCCACCACGACCTTGTCGAACACTGGGCATTTCACGGCCTGCTCGAAGACTCTGCGGATCATCGACTTATTGCCGATCATGGCCAGGGGTTTGCCCGGAAAGCGCGTGGAGGCGTAACGGGCGGGGATGATGCCAATGTATTTCATGCAGCAGGGGCTTAAAAAAGTCCGTGTATCTCTGCGTCGATGCGCTGTATGATGTGCCCCAGATCATCGGGGTTTTCGCTGAATTTAATGGTGTCGACATTCACAACAAGTAGTTTGCCCAGGTCGTAAGTCGAGATCCAGTCTTCATAAAGGTCGTTGAGGCGTTTGAGGTAATCGAGGCGGATGGAGCTTTCGTAATCGCGTCCTCTTTTCTGGATCTGGCTTACCAGGGTCCCCACGCTGGCCTTAAGGTAAATGAGCAGGTCGGGGGGCTTGATGAAGGAACTCATCAGCTCAAACAGGCTTTTGTAGTTGTCGAAGTCGCGCGACGACATCAGGCCCATGGCGTGCAGGTTGGGTGCGAAAATTCTGGCATCCTCGTAGATGGTGCGGTCTTGTATCACAGTCTTGTCGCCTTCGCGGATCTCAACGATTTGGCGGAAACGGCTGTTAAGAAAATAGATCTGCAGGTTGAACGACCAGCGCTGCATGTCTTCGTAAAAGTTATTCAGATAAGGATTGGTGTCCACATCTTCGTAATGGGCTTCCCAACCATAGTGTTTCGACAGCAGACCCGCCAATGTGGTTTTTCCTGATCCGATGTTCCCTGCAATGGCAATATGCATAATGAATGTTTTTCTTAGGTTATGAATTAAAACAGCACCTCGGCTGCCTGATATACCTTAATTTCATGGTTGGTCTGAATGAAAGCTTTGCGGTCGATAAGCATGCCTGACCGGATACCTGTTTCAGGTAACAAAAATAATCTTTCCTCCCGAAGGACAAAATCAAAAACCACCAATTCTTTTTTGGAAAACCAAAAAAGGAGGTTTCCTTTGACCTGGAATCGTTCGACATCTTTCCTGTCGATGTGGAAAAGCAAATTGCCAAAGGAATCGAAGACTGCGATGCCGTGGTTGGGCTGGCTGATGTATACATTCCTGTTGGCTTCGGTCATGAAGACTGGTGAATGGAAGCCGGGGAGTATCTCATGGAAGGGCAGGCTTTGGGCTTCCAGTCGAAGGGAGGGGCTGTAGCGCTGCAGCAGCCGGCTTTGGGGCATAAAGACCCAGAACCCGCCCTGAGCTGAGTTGCAGACCAGCGTGGGTAATTCCCCTGAGAGGACAGGGGCAGCATCAGGCAGGGGTTTTTCAGCCAGACTGCGATCGAGCCGCACGACTTGCTGAAAGTCTGCGTGGTACACAAGGATATTCAGGGGATCGGAAGCGTCGATGCTGTGGATGTGCCCGTAGCCTGGATTGGAATAATGCCATTGCTGCTGCCCTTGTGCTTCGTATTTGGTCATCCCTTCGTGGGTTGCGCAGTATAAATTTCCAAGCGGATCGACTGTGAAGAAGTGGCAGGAAAGGGGCAGGCTGCTTTCAGGGCTGAACACATCCTGTGCCTTAGCCTCCGTGATAAGAAACGGAAGCAGGGCCAGGAAAAGAATGCCCGGAAGACAGTACAACTGCTTCATTCCTGAATAAATTTTAGGATTTCATCCACGTATTTTCGATCATTGAAAAGCCTGGGCACCTTATTCTGTCCGCCCATCTTGCCTTTTGACTTTAGCCAGCGGAAGAAGGTCTCGTGGGGCACTTTATGCACCCTTGGGATTTTGAGCATCAGGTCGGCGCTGCGTTTGGCTTCGTAGTCGGAGTTGAGGCTTTGCAGTTCTTTGTCGAGCACGCGGGTAAACTTATCCAGGTCGTCGGGCTCCACTTCAAACTCAATGAGGTATTCGTGGGCGGCGGTGCCTTTGTCGCTCAGGTAAATGGGTGCTGCTGTGTATTCGGTGAAAATGGCGCCCGTGGCCTTACAGGCGGCATCGAGCGCTTTGTCGGTATTGTCGACAATCACCTCTTCGCCAAAAGCATTGATAAAATTCTTGGTCCGTCCGCTGATGCGGATGCGGTAAGGGGAAAGGCTCGTGAAACGCACCGTGTCGCCGATCAGGTAGCGCCACAGGCCTCCGTTCGTGGTGATGATCAGGGCATAATTGGTCTCGGTATTCACCTGCTCGAGGGTCAGCACCTTAGGATCGCTTTTGCCAAACTCATCCATGGGGATGAATTCGTAGAAGATGCCGTAGTCGAGCATCAGCAGCATCTCGCTGGAGCAAGCCCTGTCCTGTATCCCAAAGAAGCCCTCGGAGGCATTGTAGGTCTCGAGGTAATACATCCTTTTGGAAGGGATGAGTTTTTCGAATTGTTCGCGATAGGGAATAAAGCTGACACCCCCATGGTTGAACAACTCAAGCTTTGGCCATACTTCGAGGATGTTGTTGCGGCCTGTGATCTCGAGGATCTTTTTGAGCAATACCAGGTTCCACGAGGGCACCCCGCTGATGCTTGTGACATTTTCCTTCAGGGTGGCATGGGCGATCTTGTCGAGTTTGATTTCCCAGTCGTCGAGCAATGCAAGAGAGAGCTCAGGGGTGCGCAGGAACTCGCCCCAGAAGGGAAAGTTCTGCAGCAGGATTGCAGAGAGGTCGCCGAAGTAGGCGCGGTTGTTGAACTCACCGACCTTGTGACTGCCGCCCAGCACCAGGCCTTTGCCGTTGAATACCTGGTTTTGCGGACGGTTTTGACAGTAGAGGGCCATAACGTCCTTACCGCCTTTCATATGGCAATCTTCAAGCGATTCGTCGCTTACGGGGATGAACTTGCTCTTGTCACTGGTGGTGCCACTCGATTTAGCAAACCATCGAATCTCGGAAGGCCAGATCAGGTTGTTCTCGCCTTTCTGGAGGCGCTCAATATATGGTTTCACCCCTTCATAGTCCTGGATTGGCACCCGCGATTTGAAATCCTGGTAGTTGCGGATACCGGCATAATCATATTTGCGGCCCCATTCAGTATCCTCAGAAAAGGTCACCAGTTTCATGAGCTGGTCTTCCTGGACATCATAGGGATAATCCATAAAGTATTCAATCTGAGGGATCCTTTTTTTCAGGTACCACGAAATGACAGTGTTTAAAAAGGGCATAGGGCGTGTTTTCTGGATTTGAGGCTAACTTGCAAAAATACGGAATTCAGGAAAAACTTTTGATCAATGAGGCCATTATTTGGATATTTTGTTTTCGGCTCTATTCGTATGCCTTGCAATCGGACTAAAAGTTTTATATTTGATTGGCCACAAATTTGTTCACCAAGAGAATTTCCAATGGATTTTATCAAGAAACTTCAATTTGATCCCTCTAAGTCGCTGAAGGATTATGAAACCAATTATACGGGGCCTTACAACAAAAAGAAGGAAGCCGCCGAAGATTTTAAACAGGGCCTGGAGCGCTTGCGCGAACTGCAGGATAAACTCTATGCCCACAACAAGCACGGGGTGCTGATCATACTCCAGGCGCTGGATGCCGCAGGCAAGGATGGCACCATCAAGCACGTGATGAGCGGTGTCAACCCCCAGGGATGCCAGGTGAAGAGCTTTAAGGCTCCTTCTGGCGAAGAACTCGACCACGATTTTATGTGGCGTTGTTTTAAAGCCTTGCCCGAAAGAGGAAACATCGGGATCTTCAACCGTTCATATTATGAGGAGGTGCTTGCTGTGCGGGTGCATCCCGGGTTTTTGCTGAAGCAAAACCTCCCCGGAGTAGAAAAGGAATCAGACGCTGATCAGGCTTTTTGGGAGATGCGTTTTACCGATATCACCAATTTCGAACGATATTTCTCGAACAATGGCTACCTGGTGCTGAAGTTCTTCTTGAATGTTTCGCGCAAGGAACAGAAAGAACGTTTCCTTGACCGCATCAACGAACCTGCGAAAAACTGGAAGTTTACTATGTCGGATGTTACTGAGCGCCAGTATTTTGATGAGTACCTGGGGGCTTTTGAGGATATGCTGAAGCATACAAGCAAAGATTTCGCGCCCTGGTATGTGATCCCTGCCGACAAAAAGTGGTTCATGCGCCTGGCGGTATGCAATATCATTGTTAGCCATCTTGAAAAACTAGACCTGAAATACCCCGATGCAGGCCCCGGGCACCTGGCCGACATTGAAAAAGCACGGGTCATCCTTGAAAACGAAGATGAGTAAATACTAAGGCCTGTTCACCTACGTTTTATTTTCACATATCCTTATTCCTTGAAATTTTTAAGAAGCATAGGCGGTTTAGAGATTTACTCCAGCAAGCAACGGTGGAAATTATTTCTGTTGGTTTTTGCTGCTGCAATTATTGCGGTATCCCTGTTCTATACCGATATCCTGGTGAAGAAGATCGCCGAGGATGAAAGGCAGAAGGTGGTGCTCTGGGCTGATGCGGTTCAGCGCAGGTCGAACCTGGTCAATTACACCGAGGAGTTCTTTGGCAATATTCAAGCCGAGGAGCGCAAGCGGGTGGAGTTGTGGAATATGGCCAACCAGCGGATCATGGACCTGCCTATCAACGCCAACATCGACGACTTGTACCTGCAGATCCTGGAGTCGAACACCAATATCCCGGTAATGTTAACCGACAACAAGGGTAATGTGTTGAGCCACAGAAACCTGGATCCCCGTTTTGGGGATCCAAAAGTGTTGACCGATGAATTGCGGGGATATTTTTCGGTTTATCCGCCCATTCCGGTTTCCTCTCATAACCTGCCGGGCATGGAGACCCAATACCTTTTCTTCCAGGATTCCCACGTTTTTACTGAGCTGCGCAGCCTGATGGAAGACCTGATCGACTCGTTTATTTCGGAGATCGTGGTCAATTCGGCAAGTGTCCCTGTGATCATTGTGGATAGCACGGGTTCGAGGATTATCGCTGCCGGCAACATCAATCAGCCTGCCCCGGGAGATACTGCACGGGTGCAGGAGGTCATTGCATCCATTTCAGGAAAGAACCCGCCTATAACCATTCAGCTGCCTTCCTATGGCACTTGTAACGTTCATTATACAAATTCCTTTCTGCTTACACAGCTGAGGTATTATCCCCTGGCACAGTTTCTGATCATCGGGATCTTTCTCCTGGTGGCTTACATCCTGTTTAGTACCGCCCGTAATGCTGAACAAAACCAGGTTTGGGTCGGGATGTCGAAGGAAACAGCCCACCAGCTGGGAACCCCCTTGTCTTCCCTTGTGGGATGGATTGAGATTCTGAAGATGAAAGGGGTGGATAAGGCTACTATTAAGGAAATCACCAAAGATGTCAAGCGTCTGGAGAATATTACCGAAAGGTTCTCCAAGATTGGCTCGCCGGCCAGGCTTGTGCCCGTAAACATCATCAACACCACGCGCGAGGCGGTTGAATATATGAAGAACCGCACCTCGAAAAAGGTGACCTTTAAGATCCTTTCGTCAGACAAAGAGGTGATGGTGCCGCTCAACACCAATTTGTATGAGTGGGTGATTGAGAATATCAGCAAGAACGCCGTGGATGCCATGGATGGGGTGGGCAGCCTGACCATCGAGATTGAAGACCAGCCCCGTCATGTGGTGATCGACATCACCGATACAGGCAAGGGTATTGTGGCATCGAAGCACAAAACGATCTTTAATCCCGGCTATACAAGCAAGCAAAGAGGCTGGGGCCTCGGGCTTTCGCTGAGCAAGCGCATCATCGAAAACTATCACAAGGGCAAGTTGTTTGTGAAACGATCGGAGATCAATAAAGGGACCACTTTCCGTATCATCCTGAACAAAAAAGGAGAATACTGACATTTTTCTGCCAGGGCTTTCCAAAGGCATGGTTTTTGTTTTCTCTAAATTATAAAAGCCTTTCAAGGTTTTTTGCCATTATTTTCCCAATTTTGTACAGCAAAATCCAAAACATGAAACACAGGATTCTTTTCCTTGTCTTGCTTTTGATGGGCTTTGGTGCCCTGGGCTTCCGATACCTGAGCGTGGAGCGCATCATGATGGAGATGGACAGCCAGAGCCTGCATCGCGGAAAGCGCGCCGATGTGAAGGCCAGCCTCTATTACCAGGCCTTCGACGGAAGGCTGGTGACCCGCTACACCCAGCCTGTCGAACAGGTGATGATCACAAACAACAAGGGCGAACTGGCCATCTTCAACGAAAAGGATCATACGGTATACCGCACCCAAAGCCTGGAATACAGCTCGGAAAACAACCTCATTTATTTCTTCCTGCAGGGCAAAACAAGCGACCTGGGCCTGCAGCAGATGGGGTTTCAGTTGATGGACACCCGCTTTGAGGACGGAATGGTGGTCACCCGTTGGTTTCCCCCCTCAGGTATGTACCATCTCTTTAGCCAGATTGAACTGGTCCACGAAAACTACCTGCCCATTTTTACGGGCTATTACGATACCGACAAAAAACTGGTGAAGAAGGTTTATTATACCGATTACAGGCAATTCCCCGAAATCACCCTTCCGATGACCATTACCGAATTCAACTACCTCCCGGCCGGCGATTCCATTGTCAACAGGCTGAAGTTTTCGCAGGTACAAATCAACCAGCGTGCTGTGAGTTCGTGGTTCAACTTTTCCATTCCCCATGATGCGAAGATCATCGAATAGAAAAAGCCTCTTGTTTGCTTGCCTGCTGGCGGGGCTGATGTTTGTGTCGCCTGTGGCTATGGGGCAGGCGGCGCGCTCTGATATGGAGTTGCTGGCTGCCAGTGTTCAGCCTGAGGAAAGGGCCCATCACCATCATCGTGTGGAAATGATGGAGACTCGTTCAGGCTCGTGGTTTGCCCGCTTCAATCCCGTTTCCCTCTCGTTTACCGGCCTGATGTTCGTTTACCAGCGCTATATCTCGCCTCAAACCCCTTCGCGTTGCTTGTATGAGACCTCCTGCTCGCAGTTCAGCAAAAACCTCGTCCTCGAGTACGGGCTGCTCAGGGGAGTGGTCTTTACTGCCGACAGGCTGACCCGCTGCAACAGGGTGTCGGCCCTCGATGTGCACCCCCTGTCCATTGGCGGACAGTCAGGGAAAGTTCAGGAAACCACCGACATTTACCGCCTGAAAAAATGAGACGTACCTGCCTGATAAGCCTCGCCTTGCTGTTAGCGCTTTCCTTGCCTGCACAGCCAACGGCCAGCCGGGAACTGGATTTTGCCCGTTACCTGATGGCTCGCAACGAGCTCAGTGAAAGTCTCTTTGTACTGGAAAAGCTTGATGCCCCATCGCCTGCCCTGCAGGATTCCATTCGGTTTTACAAAGGCTGGATCCTTTACCAGCAGAAACAGCTTGAACCCTCCGCGGCCTTCTTGCTTGAGGTCACAACCGAAAGCCCCCTGTTTGAGCGGTCGCGGTTTTTTGCATCTTACAACCTGGCCCATATCGGCGATAGGACCCGCGCAGATTCCATCCTGCAGGGCCTTTCATTTGCCCCGGGGAGCCTGCAGGACGCCCTGCTGAACTTTGAACAGGGTGCCATGGCCTTGCTGGGGCGGGATTTTGAAGCCTTCGATGCCCATGCAGCAAGGTTTTCAGGCGCATTTAACCCTTTTGCCCTTCAGGAAAAGAGCCTGGTGGAGCTGGCAGAAAAGTTGAAAGACCATCCCAATCACTCGCCCTTTTTGGCCGGCGCCCTCTCCACCCTGGTCCCCGGTCTGGGGAAAATCTATGCAGGCAAAACCGCCGAAGGCATAGCTTCTTTTTTATACATCGGCGCCATGGCCCTGACCTCCTATGACTTTTACCGCAGGCTGGGACCCCAAAACGGATTTTTTATCCTCTCGGCAGCCACTACGGGGATCTTTTATGCAGGCAATATCTGGGGCAGCGCAGTGGCTGTGAACAGGCATAAAAACGAGTATAAACATGAAATGGACCAGCGCATTCTGTTCGATATGCATATTCCTTTGCGTAATATTTTCCAGTAAAGGAAATGTTTACGGCCAGGAGGATGTATTTGCCGAGGGGGACCTTTTGTTCTCACGCGGGCAGTATTTAGAGGCCGGCATTGCCTATGAGCGTGTTTATTACACTGCAGAGGATTCCAGGCTTCGGGTGCTTGCCAACCTGCGCAAGAGCAATGCGCTGAAGCAACAGGGCGAGTTTGCCAGGGTGGTCAACGATTTGCAGCGCTCACTGCCCTATGCCCCTGATGACAGTCTGCGCAGGCAGCTTTTGTATGAGATGGCCCTCTGTGCCCACCTCTCGGGGGGTTATCCCCAGTCCCAATCCCTCATCCTTCAATATGAGGCAAATTTTCCCGACGAGGCCTTCAATAGCGCCCTTGGCTTGCTCAAGGGGCTGAACCTGGTGAAGTTGAAGCAATGGGATGCCCTGGAAAACTACCTGGAAGAAGTTCGCCTTGAAGAACAGGGGTGGGAGCCAGGGGATTCCCTGCAGCAAGCCCTGCAACAATTGCTTGAGGAAGATAACCGCCCCACGATGCGTGACCCCGAAAAGGCAAGGCTCTTCTCTACCCTTATCCCGGGATCGGGCCATATGTATGCCGGTGAACCGGGAGCAGGGCTCCTGAATGGATTCTCGCAACTTGCCTCCTTGGGGGTGACCATCCTGATGGGGTTTAACCAGCTGTATGTCAGTGGGTTTGTGGTGGGCCTGGGGCTGTTCCAGTCTTTCTACTTCGGGGGCATCCGGATGGCCGGCGAATTGACCGAAGAAAGAAATACGAAGGAGATGAGCTACTACCAGCACAAACTGTCTGCACTTCTGTTTGAAATCTATCAAGCTCCGCCCAATGAACCATGAGCATCTGTCTCTCCTGTCTTTTGGATTCCTGGTGATTCTTGCCCTTTCGGGGAACCCTTCCCTTGCCAGTCAGGAGGGTGCCGGGGAAAATCCTGCCCGCGCTGCTGACGAACTTCTTTTGGAGGAGACCATGCAAGCATTGTATTCCTTTGATTTTGCGAAAGCTGATGCCCGCTCTGCGGAAATGCTTATAAGGTTTCCCGATCATTATCTTGCTCATTTTACGCGGGTGCAGTACCTGTGGTGGATGATCATCACACAGCCCCATGACAAGAGGCTTGAGGAGGAATTTTACCAAAGGCTGGAACGCTCGCTTTCAGCCCTTAAGCCCCTGGCGGGCAAGGAGGCTGCACCCCGGCAAAACTTCTATTTCATTAATCTCTATGCCATGCAGGCCAGGCTTTTCCTGACAAAGAAAGAATACCTGCGCACCATTTTCAGCCTCAAAAACTGCATCGACCAGATAGAAGCCACCCTGGGCAAAGAACAGGCCTACCTGCCTTTTTTCCTGAGCTCGGGGATGTACAATTACATGCTTGAATATGCCCGTCAGAAGTATTCCTTCCTGGCCCTGTACACCCTCTTGTATCCCCCGGGCGATATGAAACTTGGTCTGGAGCAACTGCACATCGCCGCCCGCAGCGATCATTTTATCTGGCGTACCGAGGCCCGGTATTTGTTGATGAAGATATACCAGGATTTGGAGCAGCAGCCCGAGAAAGCCCTGCCCCTGGTGAGGGCTTTGTTGGAAGAGCACCCTTCAAACCTCATCTTCCGCTGGCATTACGTGAAGATCCTTGAAATGATGGGGAAGAAGGAAAAAGCCGGGGAAGAACGGTTGGTCCTGCTCAGGGCCACGTACCAGGCCACGGGGCTGAATGAAAGCCAGCACCATCATCTCCGGCAGGTGTTTGGGGAATAAAAAAACCGGCTTCCCCATTTGACTGTATATGCAGTCGGGAAAGCCGGCCTTGCCTGGCAAACCAATTACCACATAAAGAACTTCGGGTTGTCAATGTATTTGCTGATATCCTCTTCAATCAGACCAATAAGCAGTACAATCCAGTCAACAAAGGCAACGATGCCGCATCCGCCCAGGGTGAGGATGTATCCTATGATCACCCCTGTTGTCGTACCCAGGTAAGCCCGGTGAATTCCAAGGGGGCCCAGGAACCAAGCCAGCACAAATGCAACGGCAGGAGTCTTCTCTCTCAGGTAGAGAGTGGTTCCCTGATTACCGCTAAGGTCTAACGGTGACAGGGTGTTCAGGTTCAGGTAGTCCACTTGTTCTGCCTGGGCAAACATATTATCCACAGCAGCCTGGTCGAGACGGTACATACCGGCCTCGGCATGCACGGCTACAACCCCTCCCAGGAAAACAACCATAATGAGGAACAGTTTTTTCATACAATTCAAAATTTGGTGAATGAGATGATTGGGTTAAATAGGAAAACAAATATATGAATTAAAAAATTATTCATTGAAAAAAGAATGGCGAAAAATTAAAAAAAACCCATTAACAAATGATTAGTTCCTGTCACGGAAATTTTTGTAAAAGGAATCAGGCTTCCGAAAAAGGAACTGAAACATTGATCTTCCTGGTTCTCAGCCAACTTTTTTCCATTCCCGGCCTGTTTCCGATTTGAAGATCAGACGTATTTAAGACGTACTTAAGACGTATTTCAGACGTGTAAAAACGGTTAAACTACGTCTTATCTACGTCTGAACTACGTCTGAACTACGTCTGAACTCCGATCTTGGAATATCTCAGGAAATGTGTTGGAGCTCTTTTTTTTCTTTCTTTTTTGGTGGAAAAAATAAAGAGAATGACAAGAAAAGCCTGCCGGCTTGCCTTTAAGAAAAATGGCTGCCGCGAGATTTTGTAATTGAATGATGCAGGGTTTTAAAAAAAAGAGGCCGTCTCCTGGTATTGGGACGGCCTCCGTAAGGGAAATCCTGGATGGGCTATTTTTCTTTGCGGAAGCAGAGGAACCAGTCGAGGCAATATTTGTTCTCGTCCTGGCTTTCCATACGTTCCTTGGCGCCGCCACAGCTGCCGGGGGTGGGGATGATGACGTCATCGCCGGGCTGCCAGTTTGCGGGGGTTGCGATTTGTTCGGCATCGGCTTTCTGAAGGGCGATGATCATACGCTTGATCTCGTCCATGTTGCGGCCCATGCTGAGTGGGTAATACAGGATGGCGCGTACCTTGGCCTCGGGGTCCATGATGAAAACGGCGCGAACGGCCTGGGTGGTGCTGGCGCTGGGCTGGAGCATACCGAAAGCCTTGGCAACCTCCATTTTCAAGTCTTCAATAACGGGGAAGAGGACTTCAACGTCCTTCATTCCCTTATATTCGATCTTTTCCTTGATTGTACGCAGCCATGCAATGTGGGCATAGATGCTGTCGATGGAAAGGCCGATGAGCTCGGTATTGAGTTTCTTGAAGTCTTCCTGCATGCTGGCGAAGGTCATGAACTCGGTGGTGCAAACGGGGGTGAAGTCGGCGGGGTGGCTGAAAAGAATGACCCATTTCCCTTTGTAATCTGCGGGGAAATTGATGTCACCCTGGGTGGTCTTAGCCTTGAATGAGGGGGCTACTTCGCCGATCAGCGGCATTCTTGTTACTTCCTGCATTGGTGTGTTTTGTTCCATTTCAATGAATTTTTTAAGGTTGTTATTATTTGTCTGTGAATTCAGACTGAAATTAATATTTTCGGGTCAAAATTATTGGTTTCTGTACAATTAATCAAGTTTATTTAGACTTAATTTACATAAGCCGGTTTTAAGTATGCATTTATGCAACTATAAACAATTATTATACAGAAAAAGTTCAATGATAGGGATTCCCGAAAGGAGGAAATAAAAGTCAGGCCTCAGAGGGTGGGGTAGAAGGCGTCTTCGATATGGTGTAGCTGGTGATTTTCGCCCTTGAACAAAACGCTGATGATGTCAAAGCGAACTTCGAGATCGATTTCGTTTTTCACCAGGTAATGGTTTGCAGCTTCAATGAGGAGTTTTTGCTTGCGGCGGCTGACAAACTCTTCGGGTTCGCCGAAGAAGGCTGTTTTTCGGGCTTTGACCTCGATCACAACCAAGAGGTTGTCTTTTTGGGCAATGATGTCAATTTCTCTGTGCCCCGACTGCCAGTTGGACTCGAGGATGGCATAGCCATTCTGTTTCAGGTGGTTTCGGGCGATGGTTTCACCCTGCTTACCGGTTTGATGTGATTCGGCCATGGGATCAAAATGATTTGAGCCCGGACAAGTCCTTACTCGGTCTGAAAGAGATCAAATTCAAAGTACTCCATGATGGGGTTGGCCAGCAGTTTTTTACAGGCAGTTTCCACTTTCAGGCGGGCTTGCTTTTGGTCCTCTGCTTCCACTTCAAGGGTGATGTGCTTACCCATCCTGACGTTTGTGATTTCGGGCAACCCCAGGTTTTTCATGCTTTTTGTGATTGTTTTTCCCTGGGGGTCGAGCAGGGCTTTCAGGGGCATTACGTTAATTTCGGCGCGGAATATCATGTTGTTGGTGGTTTTGCGAATCAGGAACGAGTTATTTGGCAGAAGCGGCAAATAACAGGGACAAAATTAGGTAAAAAAACACTATCAAAGCCACTGCCTGCAGACCGAAAATGATCAGGGAGATGAGAATAAGTGCGGCGAAGATATATGGGGCTCGGTTTTCCTGCCAGGATAAGTTTTTGATTTTCAATGAGAACATGGGGATGGGAGCCACCATCAGGACTGAAAAAAGCGCCAGCAGGAGGAGGAGCCAGATCCAACTTTGGGTAATGATTTCCACCCAGCGGAAGATGAATCCCTGATGGCCGGCGAAGGCGAGCACGAAAGGCAGTGAGGCAAAGAATGCGGCATTGGCAGGGGTGGGCAGGCCTATGAACGACCGGGTTTGACGGGTGTCGATATTGAAGATGGCAAGCCTGAGGCCTGCGAAGACGGCCAGAAAAAAGGCTGCAAAGGGTAAAACATTTTGGAGGGCTTGGGGGTTTAATCCATGTACAGCCCCTTGAAGGTAATGGTAAAGGATGCCTGCGGGCGCCATTCCAAAGCTCACCAGGTCGGCAAGGCTGTCGAGTTGCTGGCCCAGTTCAGAACGGGCGTTGAGGAGCCTTGCAAGCATGCCATCGGAGAAATCGAGCACAGCACAGATGGCGATCAAAATGGCGGAAAGTTGTGGCTGGCCTTCAATGGCCAACACCAGCGCAACAGCACCTAAGAACAGGTTGGCCAGGGTAACCGCGTTTGGGAGGTGTTTCATTGGGGTGAAAATTTTTTTTCGAAAAACGGTTTGAATAATTGATTGGATGAATCAGTCGTCATTTGAAAAAGCAACACTAAAGGAGAAGGTTTACATCGTCCTCGAGCAGGGGCGGGAAATCTCCTCCAGGCAATTCCTGTATTACAACATTAAGCTTTACATGCTGCATGACTTTTTTGCAGAGATCTGGTATATTCCATCTTCCAACAAGATCGACAAGGTGGAAACCCTTATCCTGGATGAGGTACTGTCTATATACCGTAACGATTTTGATATTTCTTCCCTGCTAAAGTAAGCAGATTTTTGGCCATTGGCCTGTCCTGCAGCAAACTTTTCGGGCTTTAAGCTTAACAAATTTTTTATTTTTTTTCTTCCCTGCAGGGAGGAAAGTTTTGTTATTAAGGCTAAACTGATATTTTTGTGGCCGCGAAACCAAACAACACAACAACAATAAAGGTGTCATGAAAAATAACAATAGTACAGCAGCCCTGTTGTTTACAGGGATTTTTCTTTTTTTGGTTACCGGCTTGCTGCAGGCCGCAGAGCCTTCGCTAACGCTCGAGCAGATATGGAAGGACCGTTATTTTGCGCCCAAGGGCATACGCCTGGGGCAGTCGATGGACGATGGGCTGCATTATTCGATTGTGGAGAACCAGACCGACATCAACATTTATACTTATGAAGAGGGCGTTTTGCAGCGGACTGTTTTCTCGACAGAAGGGCAGCTCACCAATGATCAGGGGAGGGCCTTGCGAATCAGTGATTACATTTTCAGTCCCAATGAAAAGACCTTGTTGATTGGGGTAAACCGCGAATCAATCTACAGACATTCATACGTTGCAGAGTATTTTGTCTGGGATTTGGAAAGGCAGACCCTGGAGCCCCTGTCGGAGGGAACGCGTCTGAGCCTGCCCACTTTCTCGCCTGATGGCCGTAAGGTGGCCTTTGTAAGAGAGAATAACCTGTTTGTCAAGGACCTGGATGCGGGGGTGGAAACTGCCGTGACCCGTGACGGCCTGTTCAATCATATCATCAACGGTTCGGCCGACTGGGTTTATGAGGAGGAGTTTGGCTTTACGCGGGGCTTCGACTGGTCGGCTGACGGGCGCAGGCTTGCATTTTACCGTTTTGACGAAAGCAGGGTCAAAGAGTTTAATATGATCCTTTACGGGAGTCTTTACCCCGAAGACTATCGTTTTAAATACCCCAAGGCGGGGGAGGAGAACAGTGAGGTGAGCATACATATATATGATGTGGAAACAGGGAGGACGATCAAGGTGGATACGGGCAGTGAGACAGACCAGTATATACCGCGCATCGGATGGACCCGTAATCCTGAGCTGTTGAGCGTCACACGTATGAACCGCCACCAGAACCACCTGGAGCTCTTGCTTGTGGATGCCCGCAGCGGGGGTTCCGAAATACTGTATGAGGAACACAACCTTTATTATATAGAGGTGACCAACGACCTGACCTTCCTGAAGGATGGCCGTCATTTTGTGATCAGCAGTGAGAAGAGCGGGTATAAACATTTATATCTTTATGACCTTCAGGGTCGTGAAGTGAGGGCATTGACTTCGGGCGAATGGGATGTACAGCGTTTTTTTGGTGTGGATGAGGAGCATGGCCTCGTGTATTTTACCTCGCACGAAGCCTCACCCCTTCAGAATCATTTATACAGCGTCAGTTTGAAAGGGCGGGGCAAGAAAAGGCTCACCCGTGGGGAAGGTACCCACAGCCCCAGTTTTAGCAAGGGATTCAGGTTTTTTATCAATAATTTTTCGGATGCCAATACCCCGCCGGTTTACAGCATTCACCGTGCTGACGGGAGCCTTGTAAAAATGCTGGAGGACAACATGGAATTGTTGCAGAAAACCAGGGATCATCGTTTTGTAGAGCGTTCGTTTTTCAGTTTTGAGACCACAGAGGGCGTTTCGCTCAACGGCTGGATGATGCGTCCTGCCGATTTTGATCCGGCCAAGGAGTACCCTGTCTTTATGTATGTTTATGGTGGTCCCGGATCGCAGACGGTGACCGACCGCTGGGATGCCTCGAACGGGGCATGGTACCAGATGCTGACCCAACTGGGATTTATTGTGGTTTCGGTCGATAACCGTGGCACGGGGGCCAGGGGAGAGGCTTTCAAAAAAATGACCTACATGGAGCTTGGGAAATACGAAACTCTTGACCAGATAGAGGCTGCAAAATACCTGGGCGGACTTCCCTATGTGGATGAAAAGCGCATCAGCATTTTTGGCTGGAGTTATGGTGGATATATGTCGGCCTTATGCCTTGCCAAGGGAGCCGACTATTTTGCTGGGGCCATTGCGGTGGCCCCTGTGACTAACTGGCGCTATTACGATTCTATTTACACAGAGCGGTATATGCGCTTGCCGCAAGAGAACCCTGAGGGCTATGACGATAATTCCCCCATATTCCACGTGGACAAGATCAGGGGGCCCTTTCTGCTGGTACACGGCAGTGCGGATGATAACGTGCATTACCAGAACTCCATGGAGATGATCAGCGTGCTTGTGGAAGCCAATGTTCCGTTTGAGCTTGCCATATATCCCAACCAGAATCATGGGATAGGAGGTGGAAATTCACGCCTGCATCTGTATGAGCATATGACGCGCTTCCTGGTGAGAAATTTTCTTTAAGGAGGAGCCCTTTCCGGAAAAGCCCGGAGGAGAAAAACAAAATATGTGGCAGAAGTTTTGAAAAGTAAATTTTCTTTTTTACTTTTGCACTCCCTTTTGCGGAACTCGCAATTGAAAGAAAAATAACAACGTAACAAAGAAAGAGGTTAGCATGATCATCGTACCTGTAAAAGAAGGCGAAAACATTGACCGTGTTTTAAAGAAACTGAAGCGTAAGTTTGAGAAAACCGGTGTGCTCAGGGAACTCAGGGAGCGGCAGAAGTTTACCAAGCCCTCGGTGAAGAATCGTGAGCAGCGTTTGAAAGCCATCTATATTCAGAAATTACAGGATCAGCAAGATTCCATGTAGTTTTAGGTTTAGGTATTTTTTAGAAGAAATTTTTGCTTATGCTGCTTTTTTAGCATAACTTTAAGCAAAGATTTCTTCTTTTTTTGTTTCTACAGAACATGGCCGTGAGCACTGAAAAATTTCTGCAGTACCTCGAACGTGAAAAGCGTTACTCGGCACACACCCTTATTTCCTATCGTAACGATCTACAGCAATTTTCAGAATATTTCCTGAGTCAATATGAGCTGGAAGGCCTGGAGTCGGTGAAGGCCCCCATGGTGCGATCGTGGCTCTCGGAGGCTATGCAGCAGGGGATGGCCCGAACGAGCATAAACCGTAAGCTGTCTTCACTGAAGTCGTTTTTCCGTTTTGCTATCACCCATGGCCTGGCGAAAGAAAACCCCATGGAAAAAGTGGGGAGTGTTAAGAAGAACAAAGTGCTGCCTGTATTTGTTAAAGAAGAAGAGATGAGCCGTCTGCTTGATCACTCTGGCTTCGATGCGGGTTTTTCCGGGATGCGCGACCACCTGATTCTGGAATTATTCTATACGACAGGCATGCGTTTATCGGAATTGTGCGGGCTGCAGCATCAGGATTTTGATGCAGCTAAGAACCTTATAAAAGTTACAGGTAAACGTGCGAAACAGCGTATTATTCCCGTTATACCTGCAGTAGCCGATCATTACCGTGATTACTGCCGGGAGAAGGAAAAGACATTTGGGGCGATGGCTGAAGCGCATATATTTGTCACGGACCGTGGGAAGAAGATTTACTCGAAGTATGTATACAGGCTTGTGAACAAGTATCTAAGTGGGGTGACGACGCGAAGCAGGAGAAGCCCTCACGTGTTGCGGCACACCTTTGCAACGCATATGCTGGACCGCGGGGCCGACCTGAACGCCATAAAGGAGATTCTTGGGCACGCCAATCTTTCGGCCACCCAGGTATATACACACAATAGTATTGAGAAAATTAAGAATGTTTATAAACAAGCCCATCCAAAGGCATAAAAGTGGAGGACCCATTTATGAAAGTAAACATCAGTTCATTGCATTTTAAGTCGGATGTTAAACTCGAAGAATTTATCCAGGACAAAACATCGAAATTAAGTACTCATTATGAAGGGGTATTGGGTTGTGATGTTACCCTTCGGTTGGATCCGGCCCAGAATAATGAGAACAAGATCGTAGAGATGAAAGTAATGATACCTGGCAATGATCTGTTTTCAAAAAAGCAGGCGCGTACATTTGAGGAAGCCACCGACAATGCAGTTGATGCGTTAAGGCGTCAGCTTCAGCGTCATAAGGCCAAGGTTCGTGGGGTTTAAAGTGCCTGAATTGTTTTTTACAAAAAAAGTTTATTTCTTTTTGGTAGTTTTTAAATCTTTCGTACATTTGCAGACCTTTTTAACAAGGTCTGCATTTTTATTGCAGGGCCAGGGGCAAAAGGGCCAACGAAAGGGGTAAAAAGTTAGCCGATGTAGCTCAGTTGGCCAGAGCAGCTGATTTGTAATCAGCTGGTCGGGGGTTCGAATCCCTCCATCGGCTCGAAAAGAATAAATATAGTTCTGGGGGGATTCCAGAGCGGTCAAATGGGGCAGACTGTAAATCTGTTGGCTAAGCCTTCGGAGGTTCGAATCCTCCTCCCCCCACGCGAAAAGCGGAAATAGCTCATCTGGTAGAGCGACAGCCTTCCAAGCTGTAGGTGGCGGGTTCGAGTCCCGTTTTCCGCTCAAGGAAAGAAGAAATGAAAAGCCGACGTAGCTCAGGGGTAGAGCGTTTCCTTGGTAAGGAAGAGGTCATGGGTTCAATTCCCATCGTCGGCTCAAACGGAAAAATGTTGAATCCCTTTTTTTAAAAACTTAAAACACCCAGTTAGATATGGCAAAAGAAAAATTTCAACGTACAAAACCGCACGTGAACATAGGTACCATCGGTCACGTTGACCACGGTAAAACTACGCTCACCGCTGCTATCACCCAGATTTTGTCTTCCAAAGGTCTTTCCGAGATCCGCTCGTTTGACTCGATTGACAACGCTCCCGAGGAAAAAGAAAGAGGTATTACAATTAATACTTCCCACGTAGAATATCAGACCGAGACTCGTCACTACGCTCACGTTGACTGCCCCGGACACGCTGACTACGTGAAGAACATGGTAACGGGTGCTGCCCAGATGGACGGCGCTATTTTGGTGGTTGCTGCCACCGACGGCCCCATGCCCCAAACCCGCGAGCACATTCTTTTGGCCCGTCAGGTAGGTGTTCCCCAGCTGGTGGTCTTCATGAACAAAGTTGACCTTGTTGATGACGAAGAACTCCTCGAACTGGTTGAAATGGAAATCCGCGATCTGCTTACTTTCTATAAGTTTGATGGTGACAATATTCCTGTGATCCGTGGTTCAGCACTTGGTGGTTTGAACAACGAGCCCAAATGGGTTGCCAAGGTTGAAGAGTTGATGGAAGCTGTTGACAGCTATATTCCCCTGCCAACCCGTGCAGTAGATAAGGAATTTCTTATGCCCGTTGAAGACGTATTTTCGATCACTGGTCGTGGAACCGTTGCAACCGGCAGGATTGAAACCGGTGTGATCAACTCGAGTGATCCTGTTGATATCATAGGTATGGGTGCTGAGAAGCTCAAGTCGGTTGTTACCGGTGTTGAGATGTTCCGCAAGATTCTTGACCGCGGTGAGGCTGGCGATAACGTAGGTCTGCTGCTCAGGGGTATTGACAAGGATGAGATCCGTCGTGGGATGGTTGTATGTAAGCCTGGTTCAGTGAAGCCTCACAAAAAATTCAAGGCAGAGGTTTACGTTCTGAAGAAAGAAGAAGGTGGCCGTCACACTCCGTTCCACAACAAGTATCGTCCCCAGTTTTTCTTCCGCACCACTGACGTTACCGGTGAGATATATCTGCCCGATGGTGTTGAGATGTGTATGCCTGGCGATAACCTCACCATTACCGTAGAACTGCTGGCTGAGGTAGCCATGGACAAAGGGCTCCGTTTCGCAATCCGCGAAGGTGGACGTACCGTTGGTGCTGGTCAGGTAACTGAGATTCTTGAATAAACATAAATTCAGGCATTAAGGGAGCAGGTGGGGACACCTGTTCCCTTGTGCGCACACGGGTGTAGCTCAATTGGTAGAGTAGTGGTCTCCAAAACCATTGGTTGAGGGTTCGATTCCTTCCACCCGTGCAAAATATTAGAATTGTAAATTAACATGAAGAAAATCAGAGCCTATTTGCGCGAGACCTACGATGAACTCATCCATAAAGTTTCGTGGCCGACTTGGAGTGAACTGCAGAACAGCGCAGTGGTGGTATCTATTGCTTCCCTCATAATCGCAGTCGTGGTTTATTTGATGGATATCAGCTTTAGCTCCATTCTTAAACAATTCTACCGTCTCTTTTTGTAATCATTTGGTTGTGGGTAATGCCGGGAGTTTTAATATTTCATTGATTTTCAGCAAACGGCAAGAGAGGCAACCAGGATTAAAAGTTTTTACGTTAGTATGAGCGACCAGGTGAAAAAATGGTATGTGGTCCGCGCGGTAAGTGGTAGCGAGAAGAAAATCAAGCAATATATTGAGAGTGAGATTTCGCGCCTGAATCTGCAAGATTACGTATCGCAAGTACTAATCCCCCAGGAGAAAGTTTATCAGATCCGTAAAGGGAAAAAGGTGAGCGCAGAGCGCAACTATTTTCCCGGATACATTCTGATAGAAGCAGCCCTGGTGGGAGAGATTCCTCATATAATACGGAATGTTCCCGGGGTATTGGGATTTTTAGGCTCTGGATCAGAACCCGCCCCGCTTCGTCCTGCCGAAGTCAACCGCATTTTAGGAAAGGTTGATGAGCTTTCAGGCAAGGAAGAAGAGTTGAATGTGCCGTTTATAGTGGGAGAGACCGTAAAAGTTACAGACGGACCGTTCAACAGCTTTACCGGAGTGATTGAAGAGATCAACGAAGAGAAGAAGAAATTGAAGGTGATGGTGAAGATCTTCGGTCGAAAAACTCCGCTGGAGCTGAGCTTCATGCAGGTTGAGAAGGAGTAGGTGTGTTGTTACGCGCGCCTGCTGCAATGAGCATGATGTATTTCGATCTCCTTACTTGTTTTAAAAAATCGAAAAATGGCAAAAGAAGTTAGTGCATTAATAAAACTGCAAATCAAAGGCGGTGCTGCAAACCCTTCGCCACCAGTGGGCCCTGCATTGGGTGCCAAGGGGGTGAATATCATGGAGTTCTGCAAGCAGTTCAACGCCCGTACGCAGGATAAGGCAGGGAAGGTAATTCCCGTAATTATCACCGTGTACAAGGACAAGTCCTTTGTTTTCATAACCAAGACCCCGCCGGTTGCCGTGCAACTGCGTGAGGCTGCCAAAATCAAATCGGGTTCAGCCGAGCCCAACAGGACCAAAGTTGCTACAATTACTTTGGAACAGGTACGGGAAATCGCAGAATCAAAAATGCCCGACTTAAACTGCTTCACCGTTGAATCAGCCATGGAAATGGTTGCCGGGACGGCCCGAAGCATGGGTATCAGGATAAAAGGCGTAAAAGCCTAAGAGCTTGATGTCTAAGGGTATTCATTAACTAAAAGCTTAACGGAATCTGAAAATGGCTAAATTAACAAAAAACCAAAAAGAAGCTTTAGCTAAGTTTGATAAGGATGCGGTTTTCTCATTGGTTGATGCGGCAGAAGTCGTAAAAAAGATCAACTACACCAAGTTTGATGCATCAGTAGATCTGGACATCAGACTGGGCGTTGATCCGCGCAAAGCCAACCAGATGGTAAGGGGCGTTGTGACCCTTCCTCATGGAACTGGAAAAACCGTCAGGGTACTCGTGTTGTGTACCCCCGATAAGGAAGACGAAGCTAAAGAAGCCGGAGCTGATTACGTTGGCCTGGATGAATATGTTGAAAAGATCAAGGGAGGCTGGACAGATGTTGACGTGGTAATCACCACCCCCAACGTGATGCCCAAAGTAGGCGCCCTGGGCCGTATCCTCGGACCGCGCGGCCTTATGCCCAACCCCAAAGCCGGTACTGTTACCATGGAAATTGGCAAAGCCGTCCAGGAAGTAAAAGCCGGTAAGATCGACTTCAAAGTGGATAAGTATGGTATTGTACATGCCTCCATCGGCAAGGTGTCGTTTGACACTCCGAAGCTGGTTGATAATGCCAGGGAACTGATCCAGACCATCTTAAGGTTAAAGCCTGCTGCTGCGAAAGGTACTTATGTGAAGAGCATCTTCATGTCGAGCACCATGAGCCCTGGTATCCAGGTAGAGACCAAATCAGTGAACAATTAATCATAGGTGGCACGTCACCTTAAAGATCCTGACACTTTATGAAAAGAGAAGACAAATATCAGATTATCGAATCGCTGACCGAAACCTTAAAAGGGGGCGATATTGTATATCTGACTGATACTTCTGAACTGGATGTAGAAACCATCAATAGATTGAGGAGGCTTTGTTTCCGTAGGAATGTGAAGCTGCAAGTTGTAAAGAACACACTGCTTCGCAAAGCTATGGAAGCCAGCGAAAAGAACTTTGAGCCGTTGTTTGACGTGCTAAAAGGTGCCACCTCGATCATGATGTCAGACACGGGCAATGTTCCTGCCCGCCTGATCAAGGAGTTTCGTAAAACCAGTCCGAAGCCGATTCTTAAGGGTGCTTATGTTCAGGAAGCGATATTTATTGGGGAAGACCAACTTGAAATTTTGGTAAACCTCAAGTCGAAAGAAGAACTTATTGGCGACCTTATTGGATTGCTGCAATCTCCTGCACGGAATGTTATCTCTGCCCTTCAATCGGGAGGAAGTACCATTGCCGGTGTATTGAAAACGCTTTCGGAAAAAGAAAGCTAAGCAATGAATGAAATAAAAATCACAGAAGTAAAACCAATTAAAACAAAAATAAAAATGGCAGATTTGAAAGCTTTTGCAGAACAATTAGTTAATCTTACGGTAAAAGAGGTTAATGAATTGGCACAAATTTTAAAGGATGAATACGGCATTGAGCCTGCAGCCGCTGCTCCTGTTGCTGTAGCAGCTGTTGGTGGTGCTGATGCAGCCGGTGAAGTTGCAGAAGAAAAGACCCAGTTTGACGTGATCCTGAAAGCTGCCGGCCCCTCTAAGCTGGCCGTTGTCAAGCTTGTGAAAGAACTCACCAGCCTTGGGCTGAAAGAAGCGAAAGAACTGGTAGACGGAGCACCTAAAGCGATCAAAGAAGGCGTTGCAAAAGATGAAGCAGAATCATTGAAGAAGCAACTTGAAGAAGCCGGCGCAGAGGTAGAAGTAAAATAAGCTCTCGTAAATATCTGAAGATTAGACTTCTGCCGAATCACTGCGATCGATGTAGAAGTCTAATCTTTATTGCTGTTTATTTGTTTTTCTTCTTTTTGTTTTTTTAGTAACTACAAACACCTCAGACCTTGGCAGCAAATAACAAAATCGTCGAAAGGGTTAATTTCTCTTCTGTTACTACCCATTTTGAGTATCCTGATTTTCTTGAAGTCCAACTGAAGTCCTTCCAGGACTTTTTCCAGCTTGAGACCACTCCTGAAAACCGTAAGAATGAAGGACTCTTTAAGGTGTTCAGCGAGAACTTCCCCATTTCCGACGCCCGTAACAATTTTGTATTAGAATTTTTGGATTATTTCATTGACCCCCCCAAATATTCCATCATGGAATGTATTGAGCGTGGGTTAACCTACAGTGTTCCGCTCAAAGCGAAACTCAAACTGTATTGCACGGACCCCGAGCATGAGGACTTTGAAACCATCATACAGGATGTTTACCTGGGGATGATTCCTTATATGACCCCACGCAGTACGTTTGTAATCAATGGGGCTGAGCGCGTAGTGGTGTCACAGTTGCACCGTTCTCCCGGGGTGTTTTTCGGGACCAACCTGCACGCCAATGGTACGCAACTCTACAGTGCCCGAATCATTCCCTTTAAGGGCTCATGGATTGAGTTCGCGACAGATATTAACAACGTAATGTACGCTTACATTGACAGGAAAAAGAAACTGCCTGTCACTACATTGCTCAGAGCCATTGGTTTTGAAAGCGACAAGGACATCCTTGAGATCTTTGACCTGGCTGATGAGGTAAAGGTAAGCAAGACCGGCCTGAAGAAATATGTGGGACGCAAACTGGCAGCCCGTGTATTGCGCTCCTGGGTCGAAGACTTTGTTGACGAAGATACAGGAGAAGTGGTTTCTATCGAGCGTAATGAGGTAATCATTGACAGGGAAACCGTCCTCGAAAACGAACATATTGACCTGATTGTAGATTCGGGCGCCAAAACGATTATCCTCCATAAAGAGGATTTGAACCTAAGCGATTATGCCCTGATTTATAATACCCTTCAGAAAGATACAACCAACTCGGAGAAAGACGCCGTGGAATTTATCTATCGTCTGCTGCGGAATGCCGATCCGCCTGACGATGAAACCGCCCGCGGAATGATCGATAAGCTCTTCTTCTCCGATAAGCGTTACGACCTGGGTGATGTGGGCCGTTACAGGATCAACAAGAAGCTTAACCTTGAGATCCCGATGGATTTGCGCGTATTGACCAAAGAAGACATCATCTCTATAGTTAAGTACCTTATCGAGCTGGTGAATGCCAAGGCTGAAGTGGATGACATAGACCACCTGAGCAACCGGCGTGTACGAACGGTAGGTGAGCAGCTTTATGCCCAGTTTGGTGTAGGTCTTGCCCGAATGGCACGTACTATCCGCGAACGTATGAACGTTCGCGACAATGAAGTGTTTGCCCCCACCGACCTGATCAACGCCAAAACCCTTTCATCGGTTATCAACTCTTTCTTTGGAACAAACCAGTTGAGCCAGTTTATGGACCAGACCAACCCTCTTGCCGAGCTAACGCACAAGCGCAGGATGTCGGCACTGGGCCCAGGTGGTCTCTCCAGGGAAAGGGCTGGGTTTGAGGTACGTGACGTTCACTTTACCCACTATGGCAGGCTTTGTACGATTGAAACCCCTGAAGGACCTAACATCGGTCTTATCTCTTCGCTTTGCGTGTATGCCAAAGTGAACGACCTGGGGTTCATTGAGACTCCTTATTTTGAAGTGAATTCTGGTAAGGTTGACTTTAAGAGTGAGCCTGTTTACCTTTCTGCTGAAGAAGAAGAAACCAAGAATATCAGCCAGGCCAACGTTCCAATGAAAAAGGACGGAAGCTTCGCCGAGGAACTTGTAAAAGTCCGGTATCAGGCTGATTACCCGATTGTGGAGCCAGATAAAATTGATCTGATGGACGTGGGTCCCAACCAGATTGCCTCCATAGCTGCCTCCTTGATTCCCTTCCTCGAACATGATGACGCCAACCGTGCCCTTATGGGTAGTAACATGATGCGTCAGGCTGTGCCGCTGTTGAACCCGGAAGCCCCCATCGTAGGTACAGGCCTGGAGAAAAAAGTAGCCGCTGATTCACGCGTGCTGATCAATTCAGAAGGCGAAGGCCTCGTGGAATATGTTGACGCTGAAGAGATCATTATCCGTTATTCAAGGAATGATGATGAGAAACTGGTTAGCTTCGAAGATGATGTAAGAGTCTATAAGCTTACCAAATTCGCTAAGACCAACCAAAGCACCTGTATTAACCTTCGCCCCATTGTTCGCAAAGGGCAAAAAGTCGTAAAAGGGCAGTTGTTGTGCGAAGGTTATGCTACCAAAGATGGGGAGCTTGCCCTTGGCCGTAACCTAAAGGTGGCTTTCATGCCCTGGAAAGGCTACAACTTTGAGGATGCCATTGTTGTTTCAGAAAAGGTAGTTAAAGAGGATATCTTTACTTCCATCCATATTGAGGAATTCTCCCTTGACGTTCGCGACACCAAACGTGGTGTGGAAGAACTTACCAGCGATATTCCCAACGTAAGCCAGGAAGCCATAAAGGATCTCGACGAAAACGGATTAATCCGTATTGGTGCAGAGGTCAATGAAGGTGATATCCTGATTGGAAAAATCACCCCAAAAGGGGAAACCGATCCCACCCCGGAGGAGAAACTGCTGAGAGCGATCTTTGGTGATAAGGCAGGCGACGTGAAGGATGCTTCCCTCAAAGCGCCACCGTCAACCAAGGGCGTGGTTGTGGACAAGAAACTCTTCTCGAGGGTATTTAAGGATCGTAAGGCAAAAACCAAGGAAAAGATCATCCTCGAGAAACTCGATGATGAGTTCAATGCTGAAGTAACAGAACTGAGGGCCAAACTGGTTGACAAGCTTATTGTACTGGTAAGTGGAAAGACCTCCCAGGGCGTGATGAACAGCCTGAAGGAAGTGGTGGTTCCAAAGGGTACCAAATTTACCCAGAAGATCCTCCACAACCTCGATTATGCCAGCATCAACCCCAATAATTGGACTACAGATCGTGACAAGAACCAGCTTATCAAGGAATTGCTTCACAACTATTCCATTAAATTCAAGGATATTCTGGGCGCCTACAACCGCAAGAAGTTTACAAGCACTGTTGGGGATGAACTTCCTGCAGGTATTGTGCAGCTTGCCAAGATCTATCTTGCCAAAAAGCGTAAGTTGAAAGTGGGTGATAAGATGGCAGGCCGTCACGGTAACAAGGGTATTGTTGCCCGTATTGTAAGTGAAGAAGACATGCCGTTCCTTGCTGACGGAACCCCTGTCGATATCGTACTGAACCCCCTGGGTGTACCTTCGCGTATGAACCTTGGGCAGATTTATGAAACCGTGCTTGCCTGGGCTGGTGAGAAACTGAATTTGAAATTCTCCAGTCCTATCTTTGATGGCGCCACCATTGACGAGATCAATGATTACATGCGTAAGGCAGGCCTGCCCGAAAACGGAAAAGTTTACCTGTATGATGGCGGAACCGGTGAGCGCTTTGACCAGCCCGCTACCGTCGGTATCATCTATATGCTTAAGCTGGGCCACATGGTTGATGACAAGATGCACGCGCGTTCCATCGGTCCTTACTCGCTGATTACCCAACAACCCCTGGGTGGTAAAGCCCAGTTTGGGGGCCAGCGTTTCGGGGAAATGGAAGTATGGGCACTGGAAGCTTTTGGCGCTGCCAATATCCTCCAAGAAATCCTTACAGTCAAATCTGACGACGTCATCGGTCGTGCCAAGGCTTATGAAGCCATTGTGAAAGGTGAGAATATGCCCAATCCGGGTGTTCCTGAATCCTTCAACGTTCTGGTTCACGAACTCAGGGGACTTGGCCTGAACATCCGCTTTGATTAAACCCCTTGTTCTGCCTGCAGCTATCCAGGCTGCAGGCAGAATATATCATTAGCAGCTCCTTTTCCTGCTAATTGTTACTGCCTGGAGAATAGTATACACAACTTCTTTAACAATATCAACCTATATGGCTTTCAGAAAAGAATCCAACGTAAAAAGCAATTTTTCGAAGATTACCATTAGCCTGGCCTCACCTGAGTCGGTACTGGAAAGATCACACGGGGAAGTGCTTAAGCCGGAAACCATCAACTACCGTACATATAAGCCCGAACGCGACGGACTGTTCTGCGAGCGGATTTTCGGGCCGGTAAAGGACTGGGAATGCCATTGCGGAAAATACAAGCGCATCCGTTACAAGGGGATCGTTTGTGACCGCTGCGGTGTTGAAGTTACCGAGAAAAAGGTGCGCCGCGAAAGAATGGGACATATCAAACTGGTGGTCCCCGTTGCCCACATCTGGTTTTTCCGGTCCCTTCCCAACAAGATTGGTTACCTGCTTGGATTACCTTCCAAAAAACTTGACCAGATCATCTATTATGAACGCTATGTGGTCGTACACCCCGGGGTCAAGGCGGATGAACTGAATTTTCTGGATTTCCTTACCGAAGAAGAGTATTTCAATATCCTGGAATCGCTTCCTCGTGAAAATCAATTGCTGGAAGACGATGACCCCAATAAGTTCATCGCCAAGATGGGTGCTGAAGCCCTTCAGGACATCCTCACCCGCCTCGATCTCGACCAGCTTTCCTACGATCTCCGTCATAAGGCCAATACCGAAACTTCGCAGCAGCGAAAGGCCGATGCCCTAAAGCGCCTGCAGGTAGTTGAGGCTTTCCGCGAGGCTCAGAAAACCATTGAAAACAAACCCGAATGGATGATCATCGACGTGGTTCCCGTAATTCCACCCGAATTGCGTCCCCTTGTTCCACTCGACGGCGGCCGCTTTGCCACCAGTGACCTTAACGACCTCTACCGCAGGGTGATCATTCGCAACAACCGCCTCAAGCGCCTTATTGAGATCAAGGCTCCCGACGTGATCCTTCGCAACGAAAAGCGTATGCTTCAGGAATCCGTTGACTCGCTTTTTGATAACTCACGCAAGACCAATGCAGTAAAGACGGAATCGAACCGCCCCCTCAAATCGCTCAGCGACAGTCTTAAGGGTAAGCAGGGACGCTTCCGCCAGAACCTGCTGGGTAAGCGCGTGGACTATTCCGCACGTTCGGTTATTGTAGTAGGTCCTGAACTGAAACTGCACGAATGCGGCCTTCCCAAAGAAATGGCATCCGAGCTTTTCAAGCCCTTCATCATCCGTAAGATGCTCGAAAGAGGCATTGTTAAGACTGTGAAATCAGCCAAGAAAATCGTCGATCGCAAGGATCCCGTAGTTTGGGATATACTTGAAAACGTATTGAAGGGCCATCCGGTGCTGCTTAACCGTGCACCCACCCTTCACCGGTTAGGGATCCAGGCCTTTCAGCCCAAACTGATCGAGGGTAAAGCCATCCAGCTGCACCCCTTGGTATGTACCGCTTTCAACGCCGACTTCGACGGTGACCAGATGGCCGTTCACGTGCCCCTGGGCAACGCTGCCATCCTTGAAGCACAAATGCTGATGCTGGCTTCGCACAACATTCTTAACCCTGCCAACGGGGCGCCCATCGCCGTGCCTTCACAGGACATGGTACTTGGTCTCTATTATATGACCAAGGCCCGCAAAAGTATCCCCCAAAATCCCGTGAAAGGAGAAGGTTTAACCTTCTATGGTCCGGAAGAAGTGATCATTGCCCACAACGAAGGCGCTGCAGACCTGCACGCTATTATAAAGGTCAGGGTTCCCGTTAAGGAAAATGGACAACTTGTTGAGCGCCTGATTGAGACCACCGTAGGCCGCGTTCTGTTCAACCAGGTTATCCCCGAAGAATATGGTTTCATCAACCAGCTTCTTACCAAGAAAGCCCTTCGCGATATCATCGGTTCCATCATGAAGGTGACCGGAATATCGCGCACCTCGCAGTTTCTCGACGACATCAAGGACCTCGGGTTCACCATGGCTTTCAGGGGTGGCCTCTCCTTTAACCTCGGCGATATCATTGTCCCTGAAGAAAAGCAGATCCTTATCGACCAGGCCAACGTGCAGGTAGAAGAGGTGCGTACCAACTACAGCATGGGCTTTATCACCAACAACGAACGTTATAACCAGATCATTGACATCTGGACCCATACCAACGCCAAACTGACTAAGGTTCTGATCGAAAAGACCACTTCAGACAACCAGGGCTTCAACCCCGTTTATATGATGCTTGACTCTGGTGCAAGGGGTTCTAAGGAGCAGATCCGTCAGCTTTCAGGCATGAGGGGCCTTATGGCAAAACCCCAGAAATCGGGAGCTAAAGGCGCTGAAATTATAGAGAACCCTATCCTTTCGAACTTTAAGGAAGGTCTTTCGGTTCTTGAATACTTCATCTCAACCCACGGTGCCCGTAAGGGTCTTGCCGATACCGCCCTTAAAACGGCCGATGCCGGTTACCTGACCCGTAGGCTTGTGGACGTATCTCAGGATGTGATCGTTACCGAGCCCGATTGCGGCACCCTCCGTGGTCTGACAGCAACTGCCCTCAAAAATAATGAGGAAACCGTTGAACCTTTATATGACCGCATCCTTGGCCGTACCACCCTGCACGACATCTATCACCCCACAACGGGAGACCTTATCGTGAAAGCAGGGGAGGAGCTTACCGAAGAGATCTCGCAAATCATTGAGGACTCCCCCATTGAGGCCGTGGAAATCCGTTCGGTACTTACCTGCGAATCCAAGCTTGGTGTTTGCGCCAAGTGCTATGGACGCAACCTGGCCACAGGTCGCATGGTACAAAAAGGGGAAGCCATTGGCGTGATTGCTGCCCAGTCTATCGGTGAACCCGGTACTCAGCTTACCCTGCGTACCTTCCACGTGGGTGGTGTTGCCGCCGGTCTTGCCACGGCATCTAAGCTCAATGCCAAATACGGCGGCCTGCTCGAAATCGATGAATTACGCAGCGTACCCTTTGTTAACAGCGAAGGAAAATCTTACCACGTAGTGATTGGCCGTTCGGCTGAAATGCGGATCGTGGATAAAAACACCCGCATGGTGCTCACCAGCCAAAACATTCCTTATGGGGCTAACCTGTATTTCCAGGCAGGCCAGGAAGTGGAAAGCGGTGAGCTGATCTGCGAATGGGATCCCTACAACGCGGTTATCATCTCCGATACGCCTGGTAAGGTGGTCTTCAACCAGATGCAGGAAGGCGTAACCTATCGTACCGACTCGGACGAACAAACGGGCTACTACGAAAAGGTGATCATCGAAACCAAAGACCGGACCAAAAACCCCTCCATCAGCATTATTGACAAAGATGGCGAAATCCTTCGTACCTATGATATGCCGGTGGGTGCCCACATTGTGATCTCTGAAGATCAGGAAATCGTGGCTGGTAAGACCATTGCCAAGATTCCAAGGGCAGTGGGGAAATCAGGTGACATCACCGGTGGTTTGCCAAGAATCACTGAATTATTCGAGGCCCGTAACCCCAGCGATCCTGCTGTCGTTGCTGAAATCGATGGTGTTGTTTCCTTTGGCAAGAAAATCAAACGTGGAAACCGCGAGGTGATCATAACCTCAAAAACCGGTGACGAGAAACGCTATCTTGTTCCTCTCTCCAAGCAGATCCTTGCACAGGAGAACGACTTTGTCAAAGCAGGAACTCCCTTGTCAGATGGACCAACCACTCCTGCCGATATCCTTGCCATTAAAGGCCCCACCGCCGTTCAGGAGTACATCGTGAACGAGGTGCAGGAAGTGTACCGCATGCAGGGTGTGAAGATCAATGATAAACACTTTGAAGTTATTGTTCGTCAGATGATGCGTAAGGTGACGATTGATGATCCTGGCGACACCCGTTTCCTTGAGAATGAGATTGTTAACAAGATCGAGTTTATGGAAGAGAACGATAACATTTTTGGCAAAAAGGTTGTCGAAGATCCGGGTGACTCGGTGATGAAACCAGGGCAGATCATCACTGCCAGGAAACTGCGCGATGAGAACTCCCTGCTTAAGCGTAAGGATAAAGCCGTGGTTGTTGCCCGCGATGCAAGAGGTGCCACGGCACGTCAGCAGTTGCAGGGTATCACCAAAGCCTCGCTGCAAACCAAGAGCTTTATCTCGGCTGCTTCCTTCCAGGAAACCACTAAAGTCTTGACCGATGCTGCTGTCAACGCCAAGACTGACGACCTTGCAGGCCTCAAAGAAAACGTCATCGTGGGTCACTTGATCCCTGCCGGCACAGGCCTCCGTGAGTATGAGAACATCATCGTGGGCTCAATGGAAGAGTATAACCTTTTGATGGCCTCCAAACGCAAAACCGAAGAGGTCGAAGAAGACTAATTAATAACCCCAAAAAGAA
>JAAYLH010000061.1 GCA_012521995.1 Bacteroidales bacterium
TCCAAAGTTTCTTTTGAAGTGCTGTTGTGTTATTTTTTTCCATTCCCTGTCCTTCTTTCCCGGGGAATCCACGACATAAATCATTTGCAGGAATCATTTTTTACGGCCTTATGCCCGATCCTAATCATTTTTGCGCCGACCTCATCCCCTCCACCCTTGACGAGATCCTGAACGGAGATTTACGCCCGGAGAACAGGAAACATTGTTGTGTCAAATACTACCTGGGTAAATTGAAAAACCTGAATGAGGAAACCAACGACTTCCGCTTTCAGTTCGATTTTAATTTTCCCTTGCCTTTCAATGAGAAGACCGAGTTTTACCACTGCCTGATCTGCAACCAGGTGAACCGGGAGGTGCCCCGCATCGTCGGGCTGATCAAGGAAGAGCAGGATGAATCCCACGCCAGGCAACGGCTGAACTGGTTGCTGAAAGAATACCTGGAGCCCAATTTGATCAAGGTAGGCCAGGACATCCGGGACAAGGGATATACCCGCAAATATCTCAAGCCCAAGCCAAAGCGCATCAGGCTGCGCCCTGAACTGTCGTCGAATGCCTATTCCATCCGGCTGGCAGGGCGTGCCCTGGCGAAGATCTACCTCGAGGTGCAGGACGCCTTTCCGGGATGGGTATTCCCCAGGCTGAGTCCTGAATACCTCTATGCCAAATTTATCCAGGAAGCCAGTGAGCAGGCACCCATCCACAGGCTAAGCCACCCCGCCGCCCTGAATGGCAAGGCCACAAAAGGGGCTGACAGGAAGGCCGCGGAGCGCGTGTCCACCGACTCCTTTACCTGCCCCGCCTATCGCCGCGATCCCAAAAAACTCGAGGAGGCCTGGGACAGCCTGAAGAACAGCGGGATGATCGCCCAAGACACCCGCCTGGCCGACTTCAAGTAGATCTTCTCGGGCAAGGCTGTAGAAACCCCCGTACGATGGACCGGCTACATCAGCGACCTGTATTATTTCGTTTACCTGGCCCACACCAAAAACAAGGTCGTCAGCCAGCTGAAAAAGGACATCTGGGTGGTGACCTGCAAATGCTTCGTGGATAAAGACGGCAAGCCATTCAAACGGGGCGCCTTCCGGCAACTCCATGCCAGCACCGCCAACAAGGAATGCATTGAAAAGGCGGTGGAGCACTTTAATTAGCATGGGGCATGGGGCATGGAGCAACTCACTCCTCAACTGCTAAACTTCTCAACTCCTCAACTCCTAAACTCCTCAACCTTAACCTCAGCCTTTACCACTCGACATTGGCCTTTTCCCCCTCATTTTTTTCTGCCTTTTTTTCCACCGCTTCTCTTTTCCATAGGGGATTATCATCACTCGACAGTCGACAGTCGACGGTGGACCGTCGAGTGGATGTCGTAACTGACTGATCCTTACCGTAATTTCGCCCTGGCTTCGAGACGCGAAGCCGGCTTAACCTGGCCAGAAGAGTCTTTTTTTCATTAACACCTTCCAACAATGACTGAAGTATTGAGTGTACTGATGACGGTCTTGTACGAGGTCCAGAAGCTGCAGGTGCTGCTGAAGCAGAGCTGCCGCACGGGTCTCGAGCAATTCTGTGACGAGTGGGTCGATGGGCAGCAGGTCTCCCGGCTGCTGAACATCAGCCCGCGTTCCCTCCAGACGCTGCGCGACAA
>JAAYLH010000009.1 GCA_012521995.1 Bacteroidales bacterium
AGGTCAAGCTCACCATATTTTGGCAGGGAGTAAAGCTCACCAATCATCTCAAATTTCTTTGAGAACTCTTTGTTTTTAAGCAAGATGGGTGGTTTCTCTTCTGGTGTGGCTTTCTCTTCCACGTAAAGAATGTCCTTGCTTTCCAGGAAATCTGCCAGCTCTGCCTTATTTTCAACTGGCACCCAGCCTTCAAGCAACATTACTTTTTCGTCGGCTTCCTTTACCGTATTCTCAATGACCTTTTCGAAATGCAGATCTTCTTTCAGCTTCAGCAAGTATTGCTGAACGGCCTCCAGGCTTTCTGAAGCATGCTGGTCGAATTTTGCGTGGATGGCTTCAATTTCCTCGTTGAGTTTCTTTTCGTAAAAACTGAGTTCGGAAATGGGACGCTCAGGCTGACGCATCTCTTCCAGCTCTAAATCAATGACATCTTCTTCACGCTTTATCAGGACCAGGTAATAGAGCCCGGCGTGCTGGCCAACCAATTCCATGGGGTATTGCTGAAGCCATTCCTCCTCATATTTTCTAGCCGATACAGTGAAGAATTTAACCTCCAGCCCCTCGTCCTTAAGCTTTTGGATGGTTTCAGGCGAGAAATCGCCCCAGGGTGCGGCATAAGAGATTTCCTTTTTCAGGACGCTGAGCTGCTGATGCTTGTTTTCGAGTTCATCCTGAAGCTGATCAACTTCTTCAAAGGCTTCTTTTCCGTTGAGCCCTTGCGTGGGGGAGGGGTTTTCAATTTCTCGCTTTTGAAGAAACCTCACCACTCCATTCACCTTGTTAATCAGGTCATACCGTTCCAGCACCGAATCCGGAACGTCCTTCTGTCGTTCGATAAGGTGGAGCACACCTAATTGCTGCATATCCTCCAGGAATTTCAGGTAGTCCTTATGGAATACCAGGAAGGAATATTTTTTCATGGGTGCTATCATACGCTGGCCTCCATTTCCTGAATACGGGTTTTCACAATCTTTTGGGAAGCTTTTGAGAGGTTTTCCTCGTCTTCCAGGTAGCGCTTGATCTTGAGGATGGCTTCCTGGAAACCGGGAATCTGCACCTTTTCGTAAAGATTCACCTTTTGGGTGGTCTTGCGGCGGGCGTGGTCGAGTAGTTCCATCTTCTGAAAGAAGACTTCCTGCTCAATGGCAATTTGTGCAAGCTCTTTTACGATGCTTATGCCGTCGAGGTACCATCCCGGCCGGTTGAAGATGCTGAACTCCTTGACGGAAAACTTCACCCCCTCGAGCACAGGCGTTTTTACCCCTGCGATCTTCTTCACCGACAGGTCCACGTCCTCAACGCTCACCAGGTCGTTGTCAAACTCACCCCAAAGCTCAATGGCACGCCTGTAGTTTTCGAGCTTCTCATTGAGACGCTGCTCAAACTCCTCGGCCGTGGTCTTGGCTTTTTTTACCTCCACTCGTAGGGCAGCTTCTTTGTTTTTCAGGGTAGGCAAGGCGCGTTCCCTGACTTTCAGCTGCTTGTCTATGTGCTGGAGGGAGGTTTTGTTATATTGAAACTTAATCGCCATAATTAGTTTTTCTTCCAGTATTTGTCAACAAACTCCTGACGGATACCTACTTCGGCTGGGGTGAAGTGCTTTTCGAAGAGGGCATAAGCCGTTTCCAGCATGGTATCTACGTCAATGTTCACGTCAATGGCCAACAGTTTTTCAGAATAGCCTTTTGCAAACTCCAGTGTACGTTCATCGTAATCTGTCAGGTCGAAACCGTTCTCGAGCTTGGTTTTGGCGTTGGCAGCATCGGCAAAAAGGCGTACTGCAGAGTTCATCACCTGGGGGTGGTCTTCGCGGGTTTTCTTGCCAATTACCAGCTGCTTCAGCCGCGAAAGACTGCGGAAAGGGTCAACGATAACCTTACCCACGTCGCTGTCCTTACGCAGGAAGAGCTGACCTTCGGTGATATATCCTGTGTTGTCGGGGATGGCGTGGGTGATGTCTCCACCCGAGAGTGTGGTGACTGCCACGATGGTGATCGAACCCCCGTCGGGGAATTGAACGGCCTTTTCATACAGGCGGGCAAGGTCTGAATAAAGCGACCCGGGCATGCTGTCTTTGGAGGGGATCTGATCCATCCGGTTGGATACGATACTCAGGGCGTCGGCATAAAGGGTGAGGTCGGTAAGCAGGACCAGCACCTTTTCCTTCTTATCCACAGCAAAGTATTCTGCAGCCGTCAGGGCCATATCGGGCACCAGGAGGCGCTCAACAGGGGGGTCTTCAGTGGTGTTGATGAAGCCGACAATGCGGTCGAGGGCACCTGCATTATCAAAGACCTGCTTGAAATAGAGGTAGTCATCGTTGGTGAGTCCAACCCCGCCAAGGATGATCTTATCGGCTTGTGCCCTCAGGGCTACCATCGCCATCACCTGATTATAGGGCTGGTCGGGGTCGGCAAAGAAAGGGATCTTCTGCCCTGTCACCAGGGTGTTATTGAGGTCAATGCCTGCAATACCCGTTGCAATAAGTTCTGAGGGCTGTTTGCGTCGTACCGGGTTCACGCTTGGACCACCGATCTCCCGCTCTTCGCCTATAATCTCACTGCCATCAAGGGGTTCCCCATAAGCGTTAAAGAATCGCCCGGCAAGGTCATCACTCACCTTCAGGGTTGGGGCCTTTCCGGTGAAAACAACCTCTGCATTGGTAGGAATACCCTCTGTGCCGGCAAATACCTGCAGGGTCACCACATCACCCATGATCTTGACCACCTGGGCCAAACGCCCATCCACAATGGCCAGTTCATCGTTGCCAATGCCCGAGGCATTCAACGATACAGTGGCCTTGGTTAATTGAAACAGCTTGGTATATACGCGCTGAAATGCTTTGGTATCTTTTTCCATTATGCAGTTTTCCTTTCCTGGATTATGGTTTCAAGTTCTTTTTCATTCTTTTTAAACTGCTCCGATTCATATTCAGAATAGTTCATTTGCTTCAGCTGGTTGATCACTCGCTTGAAATAGGGGTTCACTTTTTCGAAATTCTCAAATTTGAACTCCATATCACAGATTTCCAGCACTTTTTCCAACATATAATGCTGCCGCTTCAAGGGGGTGGAAGCATCAATCTTGTCAAAGGCATCCTGCTGGAGAATAACAAAGTCGATCAGTTCCGATTTCCAGTATCTCAGGTGGTAGTCCAGCGGAACCCCGTCATCTCCAAGGATGTTGATCTGTTCGTGGGCTTCTCTCCCGCGCAAAAGGATAGTTTTTGCATTAAACACGTTTTCGGTCCAGTGTGAAGCAATCTTATCGTTGAGGTATTCGGCGATCTCGGGATATTCCAGGTATTTAGAATAGCTGTCGATGGGGTCAATGGCCGGGTAGCGCTTGCTGTCGGCCCGGGCCTGAGACAAGGCATAAAAACAGCGTGCCGCTTTCTTGGTCGATTCCGTTACCGGCTCCTTCAGGTTACCCCCTGCAGGCGAAACAGTCCCGATAAAGGTGATGGATCCGGTTTCTCCGTTGTTCAGGTAAACGAACCCTGCCCTTGAATAGAAGTTTGAGATGATGGCAGGCAAGTCCATCGGAAAGCCATCAGGTCCGGGCAATTCCTCCATACGGTTCGACATCTCGCGCAGGGCCTGTGCCCAGCGCGAGGTAGAGTCGGCCAGCAGCAATACCTTGAGGCCCATGGCACGATAATATTCTGCGATGGTCATGGCTGTATAAACCGATGCTTCGCGGGCGGCTACGGGCATATTAGAGGTGTTTGCAATGATGGTGGTGCGCTCCATCAGTTTACGGCCCGTGCGCGGGTCATCCAGCTCAGGGAACTCGGTAAAGATCTCCACCACCTCGTTGGCGCGCTCGCCGCAGGCAGCAATGACCACCAGGTCGGCCTCGGCATTTTTCGAGAGGTTATGCTGCAATACTGTTTTTCCCGAACCAAACGGACCGGGGATAAATCCGGTACCGCCCTCGGCTATAGGATTCAGGGTGTCCATCACGCGGATTCCCGTTTCCATGATCTTGAAGGGCCTGGGTTTTTCTTTGTAGGCACGTATGGGGACCTTCACAGGCCAGCGCTGGGTCATCGTGATCTTGATCTCCTGGCCTTCCTTGTCAGTGACTACCGCCATCGTATCGTGGATGTGGTATTCCCCTTCTTTTGCAACGCTTTTCACGGTGTATTCGCCTTCCATCTTGAAGGGCACCATGATCTTATGGGGCATCCAGTTTTCCTTCACTTCGCCCAGCCAGCTCCCGGCAGTCACTTTTTCTCCTGGCTTGGCAAGAGGCACGAATCCATAGGTCTTGTGGTCATCCAGGGCATGGGTGTATTCTCCCCTTTTCAGGAATACCCCTTCCATCTTGTCCAGGTCATTTTGCAAGCCATCAAGGTTTTTCGAGAGCAGCCCGGGCCCGAGGTCCACCTCGAGCATATGGCCCATAAATTCAACTTTGGCTCCAACCTTGAGGCCACGTGTGCTTTCAAAAACCTGCGCATAGGCTTTATTGCCCATGATCTTGATCACCTCCGCCATCAGACGGGTGTTATCGTGCTCGATAAAACAAATCTCGTTTTGTGCAGCCGTGCCTTCGGTTTCTACAATGACCAGGTTGGCAATGATCCCATTTACCTTACCAATTGTATTCATATATGTTTATTTTTCTGTAAATGTTTCTGGTAATTCATAGCTTGATTGCAATTCCTTGAGCAGTTTTTTGAACATCTCATTGCCCACTTCCTTGTCAATGCCCAGCCAGCGTTCGGCTATGCCCAGCTTGATGACAAATGCCAGCAGTTTTTCTACTGTGAAATATTCAAAAAAGATTTTCTCATCCAGGTAACTCCAGCGCAACTCATCAATGGCTTTTTCACGTTCCTGAACATTGTCGTTTTTCACAAGGGAAGAGAGTTCTTCCAGGTATTCGATCTCTGCGCCCAGTCCGAAATCGCGCGCGTGGCTTTTTCGTATGATGTTCGAAGTTTCGCCTGTGCCGATGATCTGGTATTCGTAGGGAATATCGTATTTTCGCGCCAAAAGGGCCGTGACAATGTTGCGCAGGTTCAGGTCAAACGCAAAATAGTCGCGCAGAAAGGCATTGTCCAGCTTCAGCATTTCGTCGTAGAACAGGGTGGTAAGCTCATTCTCGGGGAGCATGTCCGGCATCAGGGGCTCCTTGTTCTTGAAAGCCGTGATGAACTCCATCATATAAGAGGGCAGATCGTGTGGCTCCTTGATGTTTTCTTCGATCTGTGCCTGGCTGAAGTTTCCTTTTTCGTCAAAAGGCTTTCCCGCTTTCATTAAAAGGTTGAGCAGGTTTGCGTTATCGTGAGGCAGGAAAAGCTTTTCCATCAGCTTATAGTCCTCGGGGTGCAGGCCTGCCTTCAGCTCCTCCATAAAGGCCTGCTGCGAATACTGCAGCTTATGTATGTCAATGGTGAGATCCTGAAGGCCTGCCACCAGATAGTAGTAATTACGCTTCACGTGCTTGAGGTTTTTGTTATTGAATGGCTTGCCGGCCAAAGGCCAGGGCGCTTATTCCTTTGCTCCGTAAAGCATTTCTATTAGTTTGGGGCGCAGGAAGGCTTTGAAAAAATTCTCAAAATCCTCGTCTGCAAAAGAGATCAGGTAGCCGCCCTTGCTTGGCCCAATTTTGAAGCCGGTCTTCATCCGGTCGCTATAGCTTACGTCAAGGCCCTTGTCAAGCAAACCTTTGGCTTTTCCCTTAAAAAAAGCCTCAAATTCCTTCTGCTTGTCAGTGGGAAGTAACAGGCTGAGTGACACATTTTCCGATTCCCTGGGGTTCCAGTTCTTAACAATGGTTTGGATCAGTTCCTGAGTAAAAGCCGTGTCTTTGAAAGCCCCCTTGGTTTCCGGCTGAATGGCGCGCGCTTCCACCAGTCCGGCTATCTTTTGCTTCAGGTCGCTGATGGCTTGCCTGCCCGCCAGCTTCAGCTCGTTGAGCGAGTTCTGCTGAAGGGTATTGGCTTCCTTTTCGGCCTTCTTAAAAATGTCATCTGCTTCCTTGCGGGCTTTGGCCACCAGCTCTTCTGCCTTTCTTTTGGCTTCCGACAGAATGTGTTCGGCTTCCTCATTGGCTTTGTTGACGCCCTCCTTGTAAATTCTTTCGGTTAATTCCTGAAGTTTCGTTTGCATATCTGTTTGATTTATAAAGACTTTTCGGAAAATGAATGTGCGAAAATATAAAAAGTCCGGCAAAGAATCTAACCCTTGCCTTAAGTTTTATTTACTTTTTTTTATTGCCTCTCCTTTTTCATTGCAAAGATAAGAAAAATCAGATTTGTTATTTTGTTAACAACTCTTAAAACTGCGCCAGATTTGACTTAAAGTGGTTCTGTTTCTACTAGTTTTGTTTTTAATTCCATGGGTTTATCCAATTTTTTTATTTCCCTTTCGGTAAATAATAATTCGCCCCCGCATACTGGGGTAAAGCTTTAGCCCGGCAAGAATCTTGTTTTCAATGCTGCTTTAAACAAACAGGACATTAAGATGTTTAATTTTTGCATGAGATTTTTATTTTTTATAAACCATCATGAACAAATTAAAAACCTAATGGTTTAAATCGGTTGTAATTTAAACAAGAAATTATCAAAAAACCAAGAATAGACAAATGAAAAAACTGAAGTATTTTGCAGTAATGGCTATGGCAGCCATTGTTATGGCCTCCTGTGGCGGACAAAACGCCAAGAAAGCCGAAATCATTGAAAAACTCGAAGCCGGTGAAGTTCCCGAAGAAGTAACCCGGGCAGCGGTTGACGTTCAGGCCAGCGAAGTAGCCTGGAAAGGACAGAAAATTACAGGAGCAGGACACCATGGTACCATTGGCCTAAAAGAAGGTGTAATTTTTGTATATGACAACCAGCTTTGGGGTGGCGATATGATCATTGACATGACAAAAATCGTTGTTGAGGACCTTACCGATCCCGAGATGAACGCCCGTCTGAAAGGCCACCTCGAATCGGACGACTTCTTCAGCGTCGCAACCTATCCCGAAGCGCGTTTCCAGATCATCGATTTTGACCCCATTGCTGGTGCTGCCGAAGGCCAGCCCAACTACCGCGTTTCGGGTAATCTCACCATTAAAGACATCACCCACAGCCTGGCTTTCGATGCCATTATCGCTTTTGGCGATGGTGAGATCATGAGCCGTGCTGAGTTGTCATTCGACCGTTCCCTTTACGAAGTTCGCTTCGGATCAGGCCGCTTCTTTGAAAACCTGGGCGACAACCTGATCAACGACCAGATCAACCTTACAATTACCCTGTTTGCAAGCTATTAATTGCTTGTTCAAATCCTTTAAAGGGGGCTTTCGCATTTTTTCGCGTCAGCCCCTTTCTTTTTATCCTGGTCCTTCAAATACGCTTGGATTAACCCTTTACGTCTTTTGTCGCTTTTTTCATTTAAAGGTCTTCTGATTTCTTTGTAAGGCCCTGTTTCTAATCAAGCACATTTTTTCTTTTCTTTTTTACCATATTAAAACCGTATTTCGACCGTATTCATACGGTCGAGATACGGTCGAGATACGGTCGAAATACGGTCGAAATATATTTCAATCTTAGCTCAAAAACGATCTGTGCAAGGTTATGGATTGGTAAGGTTTCATGTTGAACTGGCAGCAAACTTTTTGAGGGATTTAAAAGGCTTATTGAATTATGGTAGCTGGAAATGCAAGCTCATGCAGACCTTCCTGAAGTCCTTCCTTTTCAGGGGTGGGGGTAATCTTAATAATCGCAAATTACCGCCATGGGCGTCATTGACCCGGCATCTTTTTGAGAATAGAAACCCTGTTGCGGAGCACCTTGCCGGGGGTATTATAACAAGAAAACGCAAAAAAAAATGCGGCTGCAGGATTTAATATCTGATTCTGCAGCCGCATTTCAAAGGAGGAGTCCTTACTTGTCCTGGTCGTGGTCTTCTTCTGAATGATCGTAAGAGGTCCATTTATAACTGTAGAGTCCTTCCTGCAGGCGTTTTTCTTTCTCTTCGGGCGAGAGCTTGTCATAGGCTGCTTTTTCGGCTTCGTATTTTCTGCGCTTTTCCTCCTGTATGGCCCTGATTCCTGCCAAGTGACGCTGTTCTATGCGGTTGGAAAGGAAGGTGGTTGCCACCGAAGGGAAGAGTTCGAGCAACAGTTCTTCCTTTTCGTTTTGTGCAAGGGGCACCCCACCAAACTCTTCCAGCAGGGGGTTATCTTGTTTTTTGTAATCTTTGGGATTGTAAGGGGTTTCTTGTTCCGAGCCTGTAATCTGCTTGCGAAAGGCGGGGTCGATCGGGAAAGGAGTCTTTCCGTAAAGGCCCTTCACCAGGTTGACAAACTGCACGGAATTGGTGGTGTAAAAAGGCTTGCCGTTGTTTTCATCGATCACGCAGTTTACGGCCTGCACGCCTACGATCTGGCTGGTGGGTGTTACCAGCGGTGGCAAACCTGCTGCCAGCCTTACCGTGGGTATGATTTCAAGGACGTGGGTCAGTAATTTCTCGAGCTTTAGTTGCTTGAGCTGAGCAAGCATGTTGGTGTACATCCCGCCAGGGATTTCAGCCGTGCGTACGTTTTCGTTTGGCGGGGGAAAGTTGAAGTACTGTTCGATGGCCTGGGTAGTGGCCAACAGCTCACGTTCCTTGCGCTCCCGTGCCAGTTCAATGGCCTTGTCAAACAAAGCATCAATTTCTTCGGGCAGTTTATCCTTGGTGATGTCAAAATCGATTGGGAAGATCTGGTAGGAGTCGAAATCAGTGAGTTCCTTACGGATCTTCTTGAGTTCGCGGTTGATCTTCACTACGGCTTCAAGGTTGACGCCGGTTTCGATGCCTAGCTTGTTGCAGAACAATTGCACAATCTCGAAGGAAGGTGCTGCAGGGCCGCCGGCAAAATTGAGTATGCAGGTGTCTATGATGTCTACACCATTGAGGATGGCCGTCAGCACGGAAGCTAAGCCGTATCCGGGCGTTGAGTGGGTGTGGAAGTTGATCGGGATGCCTACTTCTTCCTTCATCAACTTGATAATGATGCCCGATTTGACGGGGGGGATCAAACCCGCCATGTCTTTGATGGTGATCATGTCAGCACCCATCTTTTCAAGTTCCTGGGCCTTGCGGACAAAATACTCGATGGTGAAGATTTTACCGGGAAGGGGCTTGCCTTTGAGTAAACCCAGGAAGCGGTCGCGGTTCCTGAACTTGGGGTCGACGGTGTAACATACTGTGCAGTCGGCCATCCCACCGTTTTCCTTTACATACTTGATGGTGGAGGAAATGTTGTTTGTATCGTTGAGGGCGTCGAAGATGCGCATGATGTCAATGCCCGATTTGACGGCATTGCGGTTGAAGCCTTCGATGACGGTATTGGGGTAAGGGTTGTAGCCAAAGAGGTTGCGGCCCCTTGAAAGGGCAGTAAGTTTTGAGCTGTCGCCAATTACCGCCTTGATCTTTTCGAGGCGCTCCCAAGGGTCTTCATTCAGGTATCGCATCACCGAATCGGGCACAGCACCACCCCAGACTTCCATGGCAAAAAATCCGGCTTCCTTGTATATCGGACGGACGCGGTCTACCTGGTCCTGAGTCATACGGGTAGCAAACAGGGATTGCTGTCCGTCGCGTAGGGTAAGGTCTCTGATCTTCAGGGTCTTATTCATGGTGGGGAAAGGTGTAATGAGTTACTTTGATCGTTTTTGCGAACTGCAAAGGTAGGCATTATCTTTAAATTGTGAAATTTATAACAGGAATTAAAAATATCTAATTATGAGCCTTTTGAGGGTAAAATAATGGTGCTGGGGAAGGCATCGCGAGAATGTTACCTTTCCTTGTGGTATATATTCAAAACAAAGCGGGCCCGGGCTGCTTTGCCAAGGTTTTTCCGGAATGGTTTATAGGTTTTTTTCCTCCTGCAGGGATCCATGCGGCAGTGCCCCCAGGGATTGCCCGGGGAGGCGACCCCGTCATGGTGGTCTCCAGGAGTGTGTTTGGCAATTTCCTGCCTGTATTATTGGTAAACTCGTTTTTTGGCAGGCTAAGAGCCAGGGGCAGGAATGCTTTTTGGATGCTGGGTCTGGTTTCCTTAAAGGGAATGCATAGGCTAACAAGTCACCGCGCCTTGTTTACCACATTGTTTTATCCCTGGATCGGATTACGGGTCATTATCGCCACTGTGAAATGGTTTGGGATGGAAACCTGCCTGTTTCACCGTCCTGCCTTAATGGGCATCCTGCTTTATGTCATCACAATGACGGTTTTTACGGATGCGGGATTAAACTTCATTCCCGGTGTCAGAAGGGGAAATCGTCGAGCACCTCATCACGCGGCCCCTCGCTTTCTTGGATGGGGACGGCTTCCAGGTGTACGGGGTTGCTTTCTACAAAAATGGCCTTGTTAGGTTGTGTGGGGCAAGCATATTCGCAGGCTCCGCAACCCACGCAGATCTCGGGTCTTACTTCGGGGATGCGCAGGCCTTCCCAATCCACCATATGCACAGCCTTGGTAGGGCAATGCTCGGAGCAGGCCCCGCAGTCGGTGCGGTCGATGGTCACAATGCAGCTCTCCTGAACGAAGTGGGCAATCCCTACCTGGATGGCTTGCTTCTCTTGGGGTGTCTGTCGGGTGATGGCTCCTGTGGGGCATACCTCTGTGCATTTTACGCAATCGAAGTTGCAAAAACTCTTGTGGTAATCGAGCTTGGGCTGCATAAAGCCTTCCAGGCCGTAGTCGAAGAAGGAAGGCACGATGACATTGGTGGGGCAGGCCCCCACGCAAAGGTAACAGGCAATGCAGTTATTGGTGAAGCGCTCAAAGCTGAGCGATCCGGGAGGGGTCACGGGGGTAGCTGTGCCCGTTGGGATACTTCCCGGACGGCCTAAGTCCTGAGCAAGGCTTGCGTTTTTCAGCAGGGGTACAGAAAGGGTTCCGGCGGCCAGGGTAAGCAGGAAGTTTCGTTTTCCCTTATCGGGAGCCTTGTCTTCTTTGTTGCGGGCAATGGGGGAGGGCTTCAGCCGGCTGTAGTGCAGGGCATCGTTGCTGCAGGCGGTGAAGCAATTGAAACAACTGATGCAGCGGCTGTGGTCGATGGTCTTAGTGCGGCTGTCCAGGCATTCGGCCTTGCATACCCGCTCGCATTTCCCGCAAAGGGTACAGGCATCATCCTTGAAGGTGATCTTGTAGAGCGAATGGCGGGACACCAGGCTGAGCACCGAACCGGCTGGGCATAGAGTGTTACAGAACAGTCGTCCCCTCCAGAGCGAAAGGCCGGCGATGGTCAGCAAGATGACGCCCGACACCATCAATACGTTCAAGGGCAGGGTCTTGACTTCCAAGGGGGCAATGGAATAAATGTGAAAGCGCTCAAAAAGCAAAGCCAGTTTGTTGTTGAGGAAAATAAAGGCAGGCTGCATAAAACTGACCGATATCTTGCCGAAATTGGAATAGGGATCGAGTAGGTTTACCAGGAAGAGGCTGCCAAAAAGCCACAGGATGACGGTAGCCGCGAGGATGCTGTAGCGAAGGATATTGTTGGAGCCGGCCGAATAGCTGAATCTGCGCTTTTTCTTGCTTTTGAACCTGCCGCCTGCGGCAATGAATATATCCTGCAAGGTGCCCAGCGGGCAAATGGAGGAGCAGTATACCCTCCCGAAAAGAAAGGTAAGCACCAGGATAAGGAGGAAACCCAGGCCTGATACGGTAAAGAACAGGGCCAGGAAACGCAGGATGGAGGGTATGAGCTGCAGCCTGAGCAGCAGGGTGGAGGCAGCGTTGAGCCACTCCCGTTCAATGCCCAGGAAGAACAGCAGCAACAATGCGAAAATAAGCAGGGAGACCCCGATGCGGATCTTTTTCAGGTGTCGTAATTTCATATGTCAGCAGTTTAAACGGCCACACGTTTGATGTTGAGGCTGCTAAGGTTCATCTTGCCAATCTTCATCTCGTTGGCGATGCGGATGTGTCCTATGTTCTCGGGCTGGGCGCCGAAGATCAGGGTGCTTGCCGCATCTACAGCCACGATGTCGGTAGAGACCAGCAGACTCTTCATCAGTGAGAGGTCGGCAGTGGAAGTGCCTTTGGGTCCGTTCTGGGTCATCACCAGGTAGGCATCCACGATGTTGAGGTCTGGCTTTCGGAAGGTGCAAAAATCGGCGATGCACTGGTGGAGGTCGTTGCGGTGCCAGTAACGGCGGTCCCATACCACCCCCATAAGGTTTTTCATGGCCACGGTAACGGTTGTCGACCCATGGTGCTTCAGGACAGGCACGTTGATAAATACATCGGCATCCAGTAATTGCTCGTGTACCTTGGCCGAGGTCAGGCGTTTTCCGCCAAGGATATTCACAGCCCTGTAATAGCGCTCGAGGTTGCCCGGAACCATCTGACCGCCTGCTTTTTTTACGGCATCTTCAATTCCACTGTTTTGATAGCAGCGCTGCCAGTTGTCGCAGGTGTTGTCGAAGACAAAGACGCGGCTGGCCCCTGCAGCAAGGCAGTCGCGCACAATGGCGGCTACCAGCCCGGGATTGGTGTTGCCTGCCCGATCGGAGGGCACGTCCCAGCCGATGTTGGGCTTCACCACCACCCGCTGACCCCGTTTGACAAAGCGCTGCATGCCGCCCATCTCCTGCATGGCACGCTTGTACATGGCCTCGGGTTCGCCCCCGCGCACCGCCACCAGATCGTAATTACCGATTGAGGGCACCGAGGGCCGCTGGAGGGCCAGAAGAGGTATTCGACCCAGCGTTGATGCATATAATCCTGCTAAACTCGTATAAATGAATCCTTTACGAAGGAAATTGCGCCTGTCCATAAAATCCTGTTTTAATGATTGCACTTGTGATTACGCAAAATTATTATTTCAGGACAAATTTTTTTATTTTTACGCCCGGAAACCTGCATCAAAGTGTTTATTTATAATGATTATAAAGAAGTAACACAAATCCTTCAAAACATGACCGCTTCTGCAACCACCCTCAACGCTCAGTCCTGGAAAAGCTATATTAAGCCGGCCCTTCTTGATGTTTTTGCCCTCGCCTTCATCTATTTCCTGCCTGCCATTTCTCATTTGCTGAGCATTAAACTATACCTGATCGAACCCATGCGGGTGATGCTGGTACTGGCCCTGGTTCATACCCATAAAAAGAATGCCTATTTGCTTGCCCTGACCCTGCCCCTCTTTTCTTTCCTTATCTCAGCCCATCCTGTCTTTGTAAAGACCATGCTCATCTCGGCCGAACTGGTGGTCAACGTGGCCCTGTTTTATTTCCTTGTCAAACGCCTCCACGTGCTGGCGGCCATTTTCGTCAGCATCTGGCTCAGCAAGATGTTCTATTATAGCCTGAAGTACCTGGCGATGCTTTCCATCCTCCCCGGCGACAGCCTGGTCAGCACTCCGCTGCTCATCCAGCTGGCCACCTCCCTTGTGTTTAGCCTTTATCTTTTTGCGTTCTTCAAAAAAGAAAAGATTTAAGATTCAGCGTTTAAGGGTCAGTGTTTGAGGGCAAAGATTAAGGATGCCGGAAATATCCTGAATCTTAAATCGTTAATCCTTGTTCTGAAACCCTTAAATACAGGGTATCAGGTATCGGCTTTCAGGTTTCAGGACTTTGCTTTTCCTTTTCAACCAATCACCCAATCTACTTATCATTTTTTATTCTTCAATTTTCAATTTCCAGCTGGTATCCCAGCGCCCGGATAAATAACTGGATCTCCTGATCTAAATGGCTGGCCTGTACTTTCAGGGCGTGGGATTCGCGGCGGATTGGATAATCGCCTCGCAGGCTCTCAAAGGCTAATGGAATTTGGCGCAGGGCCCGGTCGTCGGTATAAATATTATATGCCTGGAGGCTCAGTAAAAAGAAAATATCCTCCAGACTTTCCATTTTGGGTGGCAGGCTTAAAACAGGGTTGGGGGCCTGGGGAATGTTGGATGCTTGCCAGTCGTCGAGCCCCAACTTGAAAAAGTGGCTGATGGCCCTGACGCTCATGGCCGTGCCATTGGCCTTGCCGTCGGCCGAATAGCCAGCTATGTGCGGGGTGGCGATGCTTGCCAGGCTGAGCAGTTCGGGGTCGATGGCTGGTTCATTTTCCCATACATCAAGGATGAGGCCAGAGAGTTTTCCCTTTTTGATGGCTTTGATCAGGGCTGGAGTGGAAGCTACTTCGCCCCTGGAGGTGTTGATGAACCAGGCGCCGGTCTTTATTTTTCCGAAAAATTCTTTATCCGCAAGGTGAAAGGTCGGGTCAGGTCCATCGGGGTTCAGGGGGACGTGCAGGCTTATGATATCGGCTTCCCTTAGGACCTCTTCGAGGCTGGAAAAGCCCTTTGGCCCTTCCTCTCTTGCCCTGGGCGGGTCGTTTACGAGAACCCTCATGCCCAGGGCCGCGGCCAGTTTTGCCAGGCGTCCTCCCACATGCCCTGCCCCGATTACCCCCAGGGTCAGTTCTCCAAAGGATTTTTGAGACTCCCTGAGGATATGGGCCATGGCCGATGACACATATTGTATCACTGATCCGGCATTGCATCCCGGGGCATTGGTCCAGGCAATGCCCTTGCGCCGGCAGTATTCCCGGTCGATATGGTCGAAACCTATGGTGGCCGAAGCAATGAACTTCACGGAAGTGCCCTCCAGAAGTTCAGCATTGCACAGGGTCCGGGTACGGGTGATCAGGGCATCGGCATCAACCAGATCTTTTTTGGTGATGGTTGCTCCCGGCAGGTAGCTTAACCGGGCCACAGGCTCGAGCGCCCCCTGAAGAAAGGGGATCTTGTTATCGGCAACGATTCTGATCATTTTCAAAAATACTTCAATTCTGTTTTTATTTGGCCCTCATTGAAAAGTGCGTCGGGGAACCCGACAAATGCTCAATGAAATCATTACCACAAAGGTTGAAAAAATCCTTTAAAGTACCGCTAAGTTCTTTTGGCATAGCCTGCATTTGTTCATTCAATCCTAAGAATTACACCCGAGACAAAACAGTTTTCATTTAACTTTGCGCAATGATCATCATTGGCCAAACCCTAATCTCCGACGAAATATATCTCGAACAGTTCCTGTGCGACCTGCCGGTTTGCAAAGGCGGGTGTTGCATTGAGGGCGATGCCGGGGCACCCCTGTCGTTGGAAGAAACAGAAATTCTGCAAAAGATCTACCAGCGGGTTAAACCCTATATGATCGAAAAAGGCATTGCTACGGTAGAGGTGGAGGGAACCTGGGTGACTGATCCTGCAGGCGAGCCTGTCACTCCACTGATTGAAGGCGGCCCCTGCGCTTATGTCTATTTCGACGAGCAAGACATTGCTAAATGTGCCATCGAGAAAGCCTGGGAAGATGGGGTTGTTGATTTCCGCAAGCCCGTGTCCTGCCACCTGTACCCCATCAGGGTCACTGCCTATCCCCACTACGATGCCCTCAATTATCATCGCTGGCCCATTTGTAATTGCGCCCGCAAAAAAGGGAAGAAGCTCAAAGTCAGGGTGTACCGTTTCCTGAAGGAAGCCCTGATTCGCAAATACGGCCAACAATGGTACGAGGAACTGGAGGCCTATATTACTTTGGCCTTTGAGGAAGATTAATAAACCCCGTCCTTTTCTGAATATTAGAACTGCAGGCTGGTTAGCGGGTCTACGAGCGGGCACGCTGCACGGCATCGGCCCATTTCTCCCTTAGGGTCTGCACCAGGCTCTCTGACATCCCCGGAATGAACTGCCTGTCGGGCTGCCATTGCTCCCCGAGCTCTTCAATGTTCTTCCAGAAGCCTGTGGCAAGGCCTGCCAAATAAGCGGCGCCCAGGGCTGTGGTCTCGGTGACCTTCGGACGGATCACTGGCGTTTTCAGGATGTCCGCCTGGAACTGCATCAGCAGGTTGTTGGCCGAAGCGCCTCCATCCACGCGCAACTCTTTGATCTTCATGCCGGTATCCAATCTCATCACCTTAAGCACATCCATTGTCTGATAGGCAATGCCGTCAAGGGCAGCCCGGGCGATGTGGGCACGGGTGGTGCCACGGCTGATCCCAATCATCAACCCGCGGGCATACTGATCCCAGTATGGCGCTCCCATCCCCGTAAAGCTGGGGACGAAGAACAGTTCTCCGCTGTCCTTCACCTGGCTTGCCAAGGCTTCAATTTCGGCCGATGAGCTGATGATGCCCAGTCCATCGCGCAGCCACTGCACCACCGCACCCGCAATAAAGATGCTGCCTTCCAGGGCGTAGGTGGTGGTGTCGCCAATCTTCCAGGCAATGGTGGTTACCAGGTTGTTTTTTGAGAAGAAAGGCTTCTGGCCCGTGTTCATCAGGATGAAACAACCGGTGCCATAGGTGTTTTTCACCATTCCTTCCTGTGTGCACATCTGTCCGAACAGCGCGGCCTGCTGGTCGCCGGCAATGCCTGCGATAGGCACTTTCGCTTCAAACAAAGGGGTATCACTGTGGTCATAGACCTCGCTGGAAGAGGCCACCCGGGGAAGCATCGAGGCAGGGATATCCATCAAGTCAAGCAGGTCCTGATCCCATAAAAGGGTGTTGATGTTAAAAAGCATGGTGCGGCTGGCATTGCTGACATCTGTAATATGGGTGCGGCCGCCCGTGAGCTTCCACACCAGCCAGGTGTCTACCGTCCCAAAGGCAAGAGTTCCATTTTCGGCCTTTTCACGGGCCCCTTCCACATGGTCGAGGATCCACCTGATCTTCGTTCCGCTGAAGTAGGCATCAATGACCAGGCCGGTCTTCTCGCGGATCATTTTGCCCAGCCCCCGGTCCTTGAGCTCGTCGCAGTAAGCCGAGGTCCTGCGGTCCTGCCACACGATGGCATTATACACGGGCTTGCCTGTCTCCCGGTCCCATACAATGGTGGTCTCGCGCTGGTTGGTGATCCCGATGGCTTCCAGGGATGCAGCACCAATGCCCGCCTTTTTCATAGCTTCCCCGGCCACTTCCGCCTGCGAGGACCAGATCTCCTCCGGCTCGTGTTCCACCCAGCCCGGCTTGGGAAAGATCTGCTGGAATTCCTTTTGGGCAACGGATTTTATGTTTCCCGAACGATCGAACAGCAAGGCCCTGGAACTGGTGGTGCCCTGGTCAAGCGCTAAGATGAATTTTTCTATCATTTACAGGATGGCTTATTGGTTTTTCAAATCTGTTTCAAATAAAAAACGGCTTTGATGCAAATAGGTCTCTCCCGGCCTCAGCAAGGTGGAGGGGAACTCCGGATGATTTGGCGAATCGGGGAAATGTTGGGTTTCGAGGCAAACCGCCTGGTGCTTCCCGTAGGCAATGCCCCCGTGCCCTTTCAGACTGCCGTCGAGGAAATTGGCGGTGTAAACCTGGATGCCCGGCTGGGTGCAATACAGGCTAAGCCTTCGTCCGCTTTCCGGATGATAAAGCACCGCCGCAGGATAATCAAGGCTGTGCCCGCGATTCAGCACAAAGCAATAGTCCAGGGGCCCCCGGATTTTGTCCATTGGGCCTGGCCCGGGCCTGTAATCGAATGGCGTACCCTCCACAGGAATCATTTTTCCCGTGGGTAGCAGCTCCCCGCTCAGTTCAAGATAATGATTGGCATCCACCATCACCTGGTGGTCGAAGATATTGCCGCGAAAGCCCCCCAGGTTAAAATAGGCATGGTTGGTCAGGTTCAGGTGGGTTGAGGCGTCTGTTTCGGCCTGGTAGGTGATCAGGAATTCATTGGTTTCCTTCAGGGTATAGGTTACCACCACCCCGAGATTTCCGGGATAGCCTTCCTCCAGGTGGGGGCTGAGATAGCTTAGCCTCAGGTTGATTTCATCTGCTTCCTTGATGATAGAATAATCCCATAAACGGGTATGAAAGCCGCCCGGTCCCCCGTGCAGGTGGCTGGGCGGGCTGTTCAGAGGCAGTTGCCAGGTTGTGCCTTCAAGGGTGAAACGCCCCATGGCAATGCGGTTGGCATATCGCCCCGTAATGGTGCCAAAATAGGGATGGTCGCCCAGGTAAGGCGCCAGCAAAGGAAATCCTGCGATGATCTCATCTGACCGCCCCTGCCGGTCGGGCATCCGGATGCTCGTGATAATGCCTCCATAATTGGTGACGCTTAAACGCAGCCCCCCAGCAGTTTCCAGGGTGAACAGCCTGACACTGCGTCCATCGGGAAATTGGCCAAAGACCTGGTCTGATGACTTCATGCCCAAAGTTAAGGAATTTTCTGCCCCGGGAATCCTAAGGTTGGGGATTTACTGGTCCTGGGCATACACCAGTCCGACCTCCTGTCTGACCCGGTCAAGCGTCTTGATCAGGTCGAGGCTCATGCGTTGGGGCAGGGCAGCGCTTTCCTTTTTGCCGCTGCGAAGGCATTCCATGGCTTCCACGATCTCGTGGTAATAGCCATTGCCCTTGTATTTTACTTCTATGGATTCGGGCTGCTTGCCGTAAAGCTCCAAAGTGATCTTCTGGGTGTGGTGAAAGCTGTGGTGAAGTTTCAGCATGCCTTTGGTGCCAAAGATCAGGGCTTCGGTGGGGGTATTGGCGATCACTGAAGATTCCAGGATGCTTTTTTGCCCCTTAGCATAGTTGAACAGCATGGCGCAATGGGTATCCACGCCGGTGGATGAAAACAGGGCCGACGCCTCGATCTTTTCGGGAGCCCCCATAAGAAGCAGGGCCAGGTAAACGGGATAAATACCCACATCCAGCAGCGAACCCCCGCCCAAGGCCTTGTTGTATACCCGTTTCTTGGGGTCGGTCTCGCCAATGAATCCAAAGTCTGCCCGAAGGTATTCAATCTCTCCTATGGTATCTGCCTGAATAAGATCAAGCATCTTTTGAATGCCAGGGATAAACCGGGTCCAGAAAGCTTCCATGATGAAAACATCGCGCGCTTTGGCTTCTGTCAGCATGGCCTCAACCTCGGCTGCGTTCATCCCAAAGGGCTTCTCACACAGGACGGCCTTGCCATGCTGCAGGCACAGCATGGCGTGGGGGTAATGAAAGACATGGGGCGTGGCTATGTAAACAATGTCCACTTCAGGGTCCTTTACCAGGGCCTCGTAACTTCCATAAGTGCTGACTGCCCCGAAGTCTTTTCCAAATGCCTTCGCCCGCTTTGCATCGCGCGATGACACTGCCTGCAATACTGCTCCATCGGCCAGCTCCAGGTCCTCAGCAAATTTGCGGGCAATATTGCCGGGGCCAATAATCCCCCAGCGTACGGGTGTGCTCATAGGTCCTCTTTTTTTTGGATAAAGATATAAAATCTACTGACGACCCCGGCCGTTTCATTTTTTTTAGACTTAAGCCGTCCCCGCTCAGACCTTCAGCATCTGTGAGGTGGAAATGTTCTTTAGGTCTTTCCTGACGATAGCTCCAGCCAAATCGTAAAAGGCAATGAACAGCAGCAGTTGCTGGCCTGCCTGGGATTTGGGCAGTTTCAGGCTGGCCTGGCCTTTGCCCCTGATGGCCGCTGCCTGGCGGATGGTCTCCTCAAGTGTTTGAGCATTCAGGGCCATGAGCAAAACATTGTCGCCCTGAGCTGAAGGCTTGCCTTCTTCTGCCTCGCCCCAGCTTATGGTGGCCTCATTGCCGGTGACGGCAACGGATAGGTCTTTTGCCCCGGCCCGCTCGCCCAGGCTCAGCACCAACCAATCCAGGTGTTCAGGGCTGCCTGCCTCTCTGAATCGCTTCAGGTTTTCGGAAAGAGCCCGCTGAAATACGAACCTCCCTTCGGCTGCATCGTCAAAACCCCGCCTGACAAAGGGCTTGACTGCCTGCATGACCGCCATTACCTTCGAAAAATCACCCTGCGCCTTCTTCAGATGTGGGGAAACCACGCCACCCTGGCGGACAGGCATCCGCCGCATCACCGTTTTTCCGTTCATCTGGTAAACCACCAGGTTGCCCAGCCTGCCCTTGAAATTACCCAATACCCCTTCTTGCGAATATGCCATAGCTTTCAGTTTTAAAGGTTTATCTTTCCAAAGTTAAGAAAAATTCAAATATAATACGGAGTTAATACGGAGTTAATACGGTTTAAACCGTATTAACTCCGTATTAACTAAGAAAATGGTAGCACCATTTCAGGGTTGGGGATTAAGGAATGGAAGCGCGGCATCTTTTCAAAAGGTATTTTTTTTGTTTTGGAAAAGGAGAGGGGTGAAGTGTTTATAAAGACAGGAAGCAGCCATTTTGTATGACAAAAAAGGCCGCCCTGGGAGGACGGCCATTGGTCTTTTTGTCTTTCCCAGGATGGAATGCCCCTGGCGAATGATGCCATTGGCCTGAAGTTTTCCCGCTGGGTTGGGAAGCAGGTCAGGCTTTCAGAGTTTCCGCTGCACGACGGATGCGCTGCAGGCTTTCCTGCTTACCCAGGATGTCCATGATCTCTGAGAGGTCGGGCCCCATGCCGCTGCCTACCAAAGCGAGGCGGAGGCCGGGCATCAGCTTGCCGGCGCCAATGCCGTTTTCTTCCATAAAGGTATGGATGGCCTTGTGGATGGCTTCGGCAGTGAAGGCTTGAAGGTTTTCCAGCACACTGGTCAGATCAAGGAGGATTGCCGGGGTGTCTTCCTTCCAGCGCTTTTTGGCGAAAGCCTCATCATATTCCTTGGGGGCGCTGAAGAAGAAGCCTGCCTGCCCGAACAGCTCGGTGGTGAAGTTCACCCTTTCGCGCATCAGGCCTGCAATGCTGGTCAACTGTTCTTCGCGGGCATCAATGCCTTTGGCCTGTGCTATTTCTTTTAATTCACGCCCCAGGTCTTGGAGGGGTTTCTGGAGTAAGTACTGGTGGTTGAACCATTTGGCTTTTTCGGGGTCGAATTTTGAGCCTGATTTGCCTACCCTGTCCAGGGAAAAGGCCTCAACCAGCTCGTCGAGGCTGAAGATCTCCTGTTCGGTGCCGGGGTTCCAGCCCAGGAGGGCCAGCAGGTTGACGAAGGCTTCGGGGAAATATCCTGCCTCGCGGTATCCGCTGGAGGTCTCGCCCGATTTGGGGTCCTTCCACTGAAGTGGGAAGACGGGAAATCCGAGGCGGTCGCCGTCGCGCTTGCTGAGTTTTCCGTTGCCGTCGGGTTTGAGCAGCAAGGGCAGGTGGGCAAAGCGGGGCATCTGTGCTTCCCAGCCCAGGCTGCGGTAAAGCAGCACATGCAGGGGGGCCGAGGGCAGCCATTCCTCGCCGCGGATCACGTGGGTGATCTTCATCAGGTAATCGTCTACCACATTGGCCAGGTGGTAGGTGGGCATGCCGTCGCTTTTGAACAATACCTTGTCGTCTAGCTGCCATGAATGCACCTTCACCGTTCCGCGGATCAGGTCCTCCAGCACGATTTCCTCGTCTTCGGGGTTCTTGATGCGGATGACATAGTTTTCGCCTCGGGCAATTTTTTGAGCAACTTCTTCTTCCGAAAGGGTCAACGAGTTCTTCATGCTGAGCCTTGATCGGCTGTCGTACTGGGGGTTACCGCTTTTTTCGGCTTCGATGCGCTGGCGCATGGCCTCGAGTTCTTCGGGGGTGTCGAAGGCATAATAGGCCTTGCCGCTTTCGATGAGTTGCATGGCATATTGCCGGTAAAGGTCCTTGCGTTCGCTCTGGCGATAGGGGCCGAACGGTCCGCCTGTTTCGGGGCCTTCATCCCAGTGGATGCCGCACCAGCGCAGCGATTCCATGATGTAATCCTCGGCGCCGGGCACATAACGGTTCTGGTCGGTATCCTCAATGCGGAGGAGGAAATCCCCGCCCTGCTTTTTGGCAAACAGGTAGTTATACAATGCCGTGCGGACGCCTCCCATATGCAGGGGGCCGGTTGGACTGGGGGCAAAACGTACTCTTACTTTCGTCATAATCAGAATTTTTCAGATCACATAAAATAGCATACCCGTATGATGAGGCCAATGCCAAACAAAACCAGGCAAACCCCCACCACACGATTCATGATGGTCAGGACCCTGGCGTTAATATATCGCTTGATGCGATGTGCGATGAAGCTTTTGAAAATATCGGTCAAAAAAACCGTTCCGATAACCCCGGCAAAAAAGACCAGGATTTCCCTGGAGGGGATGCTGTATTTGGAGGAGGCAATCCCCATGACCCCGATCCAGAACACCAGCAGGAAGGGGTTAAAGATGTTCATAAAAAATCCCTTCATCACATATTTGAGGATGCCCCTTCCGCTGACGCGCACCTCAATGCTGACGGGGGCCGGCATCACATATTTCCGGGTGAAGGTCACCGCTCCGAACCCCATCAGGATCAGTCCGCCGATAAAGCCCATGGTGACCTGGTTGCTTTCGTTCTGGAAGATTTGCAGGGCGCCCAGGTAGCTCAGGGCAATGAAGACCAGGTCGCTCAGGACTACCCCCATGGCGAATTGCACTCCCGAAGGAAAGCCCCTGTGGATACTGGTCTGCACCAGTGAGATAAAGGTTGGCCCGATAAGGAAGGCCATGGTGAAGCCCAGGATGACGCCTTGGATCAATACAGAGAACATCAGGGATCAGGCTTTTTTTTGCTGTTTGACAAATGCTTCCCATTCTTCGTGTACGGCGCCCTTTATCACCCTCGGGAATTTATTCTGCGAGCCTTCCTTGCCTTTTGATCGCATCCACTGATAGAATATTGAGGGCGAGAGCACTTCCACTATCACATCGCGGATGGCGGCTATGCGTTCTACGCGGTAATCGTCGTTGAGGATCTTTAGATTTTCGTCAATGGCATCGCGCAACACCACGGGATCAATTTCACTGTCGGTGCCAATAAACCATTTATGGGCGAACATGCTGTTGTGTTTTATGCCCGCCACAGTGAACTCACGCACTTCGATGTTGAGCTGGTCTTCGGCCATTTTGATGGCCATATTCATATTTTCCTGCGACATATGTTCGCCGCAAAGGTTCAGGAAATGCTTGGTGCGGCCGGTGATGACGATCTCGTGGAGTTCCTTGCTGGTGAACTTGATGGTGTCGCCAATGAGGTAACGGTAAGCCCCGGCGCAGGTGGTCAGCAACAGGGCATATTCCTTGCCTTCTTCTACCTGTCCGATGGTGAGGGTCTGGGCTTCAGGCTTCAGGTTACCTTCCCCGTCGAAGTTGGTGCTGTTGAAAGGCACGAACTCATAAAACAAACCATTGTTCAGCACCAGTTGCATGCTGTTGGTGTTGGGGCGGGTCTGGAAGGCAATAAACCCTTCAGAGGCGAGGTAGGTCTCGATATAAGTCAGGGGTTTGCCCAGTAACTTCTCAAATCCTTTCACATAAGGCGTAAAAGCCACGCCCCCGTGCACGAAGATACTCAGGTTAGGCCACAGCTCGTGGATGTTTTTCAGTTTGTAATGCTCAATGATCCTTTCGATCAGGATCTGCCACCAGGCGGGCACCCCAACGATGACCCCGATGTCCCAGTCTTTGGCTTTCCTGACGATCTCGTCGAGTTTGGTGGGCCAGTCGCGCTCCTTGGAGATGCGCTTGCCGGGCTTGTAGAAATGTTCGAACCAGAAGGGGATGTTCTTGGTGGTGATGCCCGAGAGGTCGCCTTCGTAATAGGTTCCGTTGTATTGCAGGTGTGTGCTTCCGCCCAGCATCAGGATGCCCTTTTCGTAAAACGACTTGGGAAAGTCGTAGCGGCCCAGTGAGAAGATTTGACGGATGCTGGTTTTCTTGATGGCCCGCAACATGTCGTTGGTGACGGGGATGTATTTGCTGGAGGCTTCGGAGGTGCCGCTGCTGAGGGCGAAGTACTTAACCCTTCCCGGCCAGCAAACGAATGGCTCGCCATTGAGCGAGCGAAACCACCAATCGCGGAAGATGTTGTTGTAGTCGTACAGGGGCACCTTTTGCTGAAAATGGGCGACCAGGTTGTTTGTGCGGATCATCTCACTGAATCCGTAGTGTTCGCCAAAGGCGGTGGGAGCCGCTTTGCGCAGGAGCTTACGCAACTCCCTGCGCTGGACTGTTTCTGGGTCTTTGGTGCTGAAAATTGCAGGCATTTTGCCTCTGAGCTCAATGGCCCGCTTGACGATGGATCCTAATATGGGCATAGTGGTTTGTTTTTATGGTTTGCAGTGGCAGTATGCTAGAATTCAGAGCATTTGATCAGGTTCCGGCCTTTTCGATCCAGTCCTTCACCTCTTCGGGCTTTGGGGCGGGGACATCCATTTTGAGCTTCTTTCGCAGGCCACAGAGCTGGTTGAACACCTTGTTGGGGTTGGCATCCTTGAGAGCAGCAGGCTCGGCAAAACCAGCCTGCCGAAGGATGGGAATCCACGTGTCGGGCACGCCTATGGCCTGAAACAGCTCATCGTGGCCTGTGGCCGTGGAGGTCTTCTCGGGCCGCATCTGCGGGAAAAACAACACATCCTGAATGGAGGGGCTGTTGGTCATGATCATACTCAGGCGGTCGATGCCGATGCCCAGCCCTGCTGTAGGGGGCATGCCCGTTTCGATGGCATGCAGGAAATCTTCGTCGAGGACCATCGCCTCAGGGTCGCCGCGGCGGCCCAGTTCGATTTGTTCCTCGAAGCGCTGGCGCTGGTCGATGGGGTCATTAAGCTCGGAGAAGGCATTGCAGATTTCCTTGCCATTGCAGATGGCTTCAAAGCGTTCGACCAGCCCCGGCTTGTCGCGGTGTTTCTTAGCCAGGGGTGACATCTCCACAGGGTAGTCGGTGATGAAGGTAGGCTGGATCAGTTTGGGTTCGCAAAACTCGCCGAAGATCTCATCGATGAGCTTGCCCCGGCCCATCGAGGGATCGGTTTCCAGTCCGAGGCTGGTGGCAAAGGCACGCATCCGGTCTTCGTCCATTTCGGAGATATCGGTATTAGTGAAGTGTTCAATGGCGCCATACATTGTGAAGCGCGTCCAGGGCCTTTTGAAATCAATGAGGTGTTCGCCCACCTGCACCTTCGTTTTGCCGTGAAGGTCAAGGGCGATCTTCTCGACCATTTCTTCCACAAGGTTCATCATCCACTCATAGTCGCGGTAAGCCACGTAGAGTTCCATCTGGGTGAATTCAGGGTTGTGGAAACGGCTCATGCCCTCGTTGCGGAAGTCTTTGGCAAACTCGAAGACACCATCGAAGCCGCCCACGATAAGGCGCTTCAGGTAAAGCTCGTTGGCGATTCTGAGGTAGAGTGTGGTATCCAGGGTGTTGTGGTAGGTTTTAAAAGGCCGGGCAGCAGCGCCTCCATAGATGGGTTGCAGGACGGGGGTCTCCACTTCAAGGTAGCCTTTTTCGAGCAGGAAGTTGCGCATGCTTTGCACCAGCTGGGCGCGCTTGCGGAAGGTGTCCTTCACCCGGGGATTGACGATCAAGTCAATGTGGCGCTGGCGGTAACGCTGTTCTGGGTCAGTGAAGGCGTGATAGACATGTCCTTCCTTTTCTTTCACTATGGGCAGCGGGCGCAGCGATTTAGTCAGGATCTTGTATTCCTTCACGTGGACGGTTATCTCGCCCATACGTGTTATAAACACGAAGCCCTTCACGCCGATGATGTCGCCAATGTCGAGCAGGCGTTTGAACACCACATTGTAAAAACGCTTGTCCTCACCGGGGCAGATCTCGTCGCGGTTGAAATAGAGCTGAATGCGGCCTGTGTCGTCCTGCAGCTCTACAAAAGAGGCGTTTCCCATAATTCGACGCCCCATGATGCGGCCTGCCAGGCTGATGTCCTGGTAAAGGCTATTGTCGTTGGGGAAGTTTTCGAGGATCTCACCGGCCGAGACGCTTACTTCAAAGCTCTCGGCAGGGTAGGGGTTAATGCCCATATTGAGCAATTCATTGAGCGCATCCCTGCGCATTTGCTCCTGTTCGCTTAATCGCACACTCATTGTTTTTTCTTTCCTTTTTTTTATAGAGTGCAAAGATACGGAATATAATATTTTTTGCCCTTATGCCGTGGACAAGACTTTTGCTTTTCGGATTGGGGCTTTGGCCGCTTCAATCCTCCTCTCATCTTTATGGGTTTTTCATGCGGTTCTTTCAGCGATTTCGGTTATTTTTGCTTCCTGACTATCGGGTTACACAAAAAACTTTTTTGTTATGAGACGCATGATTGCCCTTTCCCTTGGTTTCCTTTTTTCAATTACTGTTTTTGCGCAGCAAGCTGTTTATTCGCGCCTAAAGATCGATATGCAGGGTCGTGAGCTCAAGGAGTTGGCGGTGCTGGGTGTGGATACCGAAAGCCTGGAATATCGTGCTGGGCTTTATGTTGTTGGAGAGTATAGTGAATATGAGCAGGAACTTATTGCGGCAGCCGGTTTTTCTTATGAGGTCTTGATTGAGGATATGTCGGCATATTATGTAGGGCGAAATGCAGGCCTGGACAAGGCCGCTATCGAGGCTTCATGGCATCAGCCGGGCCGCAGCCAGAAATACCAGACTCCCGCGAACTTCTCACTGGGGAGCATGGGCGGGTATTATACCTATGAGGAGTTGCTCGATGATCTGGATGCAATGCATGCCCAGTTTCCCGACCTGATTTCCGAAAAGGAACAAATTGGAACTCTCGTTTCCTTGCAGTGGCGCCCCGTTTACTGGCTTCGGATATCCAATAACCCAGCGGTAGAGCAGGATAAGCCAAAGGTGTTGTATACCGCCCTGATTCACGCACGCGAGCCCGCTTCCATGCAGCAGATGATTTACCAGATGTGGTATTTGCTTGAGAATTATGGTACGGATCCTGAAGTCACCTACCTGGTGGACAACACCGAGATGTATTTCGTGCCCTGCATCAACCCCGATGGTTATATCCACAACCAAACCACCAATCCCAATGGGGGCGGGATGCACCGCAAGAATATGCGGCCCAATGCGGGCGGCAGCACCGGCGTGGACCTGAACCGCAACTTTGGTTACCACTGGGGGCACGATAATTCAGGCTCCTCTCCAACTCCTTCTTCAGAGACCTATCGCGGAACGGGCCCCTTCTCGGAACCCGAAACACAGATCGTGAAATACATTGCCGAGCAGTTCGATTTCAAATTGGCCCTGAACAACCATACTTATTCCGACTTGCTGATCTACCCCTGGGGCTATCAGGATCAGCTGACTCCTGATGGGGAGATCTTTTCTGCATTCGCTGAATTACTTACTCGCGAAAATAATTACACATACGGAACCTGCTATGAGACCCTGAATTACCTCTCTAACGGAGGCTCTGACGACTGGTTTTACGGCGAGCAGGAAACCAAGGATAAGGTTTTTGCTTTTACCCCCGAGGCGGGCAAGCCTTCCGATGGATTCTGGCCTGCCATGAACCGCATTGAAGAGATCTGCGCGGGCCATACCTGGATGAACCTGAAACTGGCTCACCTGGCCCTGGCGTTTGCCGAGTTGAAGCCCCTGGCCGATCAGCAGGTGGAATCGCATACTTTTTATTTTTCCTTTGAATTGAAAAATCTGGGACTCGTTTCACCTTCCAGCTTCACCGTATCGGTGCAGCCCATCAGCCCCTTGATCGTTTCTACAGGGGAAGCCAAAACATTTGAGGGGCTGGAAATGCTTGAAACCGCTGTGGATTCCATACAGGTCACCCTGCATCCCTCCACTTATGCAGGGCTCACCTTCGATTATGAGGTGTTGCTTGACAATGGTGGATTCATCTGGCGCGATACCATCCGCGGCTATTTTGGAGAAGCTCCCGTACTTTTTACGGATGACTTTTCGAACAACGAAAACTGGAACAGCAGCCAGTGGGGCCTCACCGGCGCGCATTACGTTTCGGCGCCCAATTCAATGACTGACAGCCCCGGCGGGCAATACGGCAATTTTGCCAATGCCATCCTGAACATGAAAAACCCTGTTGACCTGAGCAACCACGAACTGGCTTTTGTGGAGTTCTCGGCCCGCTGGGATATTGAAAGCAATTATGACTATGCCCAGTTCCAGATCTCCGATAATGGGGGCAATACCTGGGTTGCGTTGCCTGGCTTGTATACCCGCAATGGATCGGGCAACCAAGATTCAGGCCAGCCTTTATATGACGGCGCCCAAACCACCTGGGTGCAGGAAAAGATTTCCTTGGAAGCCTTTGCTGGAAAGGAAATCCTGATGCGCTTCCGTTTGGTTAGCGATGTAAGCCTTACCAAGGATGGCTTTTATTTTGACGACTTCAATATTTATGCCCTGGAGGACTTTCAGCCTGTGGCTCCGGTAATCACAGGGCAACAGGAGCTGAGCATCCTGATGGGTGAAACGTTCTCGCTTGAGATGGAGTGGCTTTCCGTAGAGGATGACTTTGTGCTCTATCCCGACGGGCATACCCTCGAGGTCCTGCCTGGTGAACACTTTTCCTTTGAAGGCGAGACCATTGTTCCCGATCCTGATTTTTACGGAATGCTCGAGGTGCCCCTGAAGGTAAACAATGGAATCCTTGAAAGTGAGGTATATTCTTTTGAAGTTGAAGTGCTCAACACAATGGATGCCGGGTTGATGCAACAAGGAAAGCTGCAGGTGTTTTATAACCAGCCTGGCAAGTCGTTGGTTTTGGTGTCAAGTCACCTCAGGGAATCCGGTGAGCTTCATCTGAGTATTTACGACCTTTATGGCAGGCTTGTATTTCGTGAGGGGGTATTGCTTTCAAGCGAAAGGCAAACCATTCCCTTAGATCTCCGCTCAGGGGTTTACCTGTTTGAACTCAGGGGCAGGGATGCATACAGAGGCAAATTCAGCGTACAGTAATTTTGAATCAGAACAGAACAGCCTATGGCACGCAGACATCCCTTGTTTAACCAGGTAATCGAGAACCTTACCATTACTGGCTTTGCCGCCGAAGGCAAGGCCATTGCACGGGTAGGGGAGATGGTACTGTTTCTCAATTACGGGGCTCCGGGCGATGTGGTGGATGTCAGAATCAGCAAAACCAAAAAGAACTTCCTGGAGGGGGAAATCCTTAGGATTCATAAGCCTTCCGAAGACCGTACGGAGCCCTTCTGTGCGCATTTCGGCATTTGCGGGGGTTGTAAATGGCAGCACCTGGGCTATGACAGGCAGTTGCACTACAAGCAGCAGCAAGTGGTCGACAGCCTTGAACGCATCGGAAGGGTGAAGCCCGGCAGCTTTGAGTTGGTGCCCATTGCAGGCACTGAGCATGCCACCTTTTACCGCAACAAGCTTGAATTTACCTTTTCCAACAAGCGCTGGCTTACCCGCAAAGACATTGATTCGGGCAGGGAATTTAAAGACCTTGACGGGCTGGGATTTCACATCCCGGGGCTTTATGATAAAGTGTTGGATATTGAGAAATGCTGGCTGCAGCCCGAGCCTTCCAATTCCATACGATTAGCCGTAAAAGGATTTGCCAAGGAGAAAGGACTGTCCTTTTACAACATCAAAGAGGATGCAGGGCTGCTGCGCAACCTAATCATCCGCAACAGCTCGACAGGGGAGGTGATGGTCTCGATGATCTTTGGTGAAGATAAGCCTGAGCAGATCAGCCTTGTCATGGACTATATCCGCGACAGCTTCCCTGAAGTGACTACCCTCGCCTATTTCATCAACGACAAGAAAAACAGCAGCCTTGCCGATCTTGAGGCTGTGATATACCACGGCAAGCCCTTTATGTTGGAGGAAATGGAAGGGCTGAGGTTTGCCATCGGGCCCAAGTCGTTTTTTCAGACTAATGCGCCCCAGGCTTATAAGCTTTACCGTATTGCCCGTGATTTTGCAGGGCTGGAAGGTCATGAACTGGTTTATGACCTCTATACGGGTACGGGCACCATTGCCTTATTCCTTGCGCAGCAGGCCGCTAAAGTGGTCGGTGTGGAATATGTGGAAGAGGCTGTGGAGCATGCCCGTGAGAACGCAGCATTCAATGGTGTGACCAATACCCTGTTTTTTGCTGGTGATATGGCCAGTGTATTCAACGAAACGCTGCTTGACCGCCACGGCTATCCCCATGTGGTAGTGACTGACCCTCCCCGTGCAGGGATGCATCCCGATGTGGTGAAGCAGATCATTCGCAGCGGGGCAGATAAAGTGATTTACGTCAGTTGCAATCCCGCCACTCAGGCCAGAGACATTGCGATGCTTAGCAATATGTACATCCTCAAAAAGGTGCAGCCTGTGGACATGTTCCCCCATACCCAGCATGTGGAAAGCGTGGCACTGCTCATCCGCAAGGGAAGGGAAGGCTAATCGTCTTTTTCAGGGCTTGCGAACAAGATGAGGGAATAGTTGTTTATGGATAAAACAACATCCTGAATTTTATGAAGACAGCGCTTGTTATAGGAGCTACCGGACTGGTTGGCTATCAATTGGTGAAGCAATTGATGGAAGATAAGGATTTTGGGAAGGTGGTGGTGTTTTCCCGCCGTGTCACGGGGTTGGTAAGTCCCAGGCTGGAAGAGCACTTGATTGACTTTGACCATCCCGAGCAATGGCAGCACCTGGTGAAGGGTGATGTGTTGTTCTCGGCTTTAGGGACCACCCTTGCCAGGGCAGGCAGTAAAAAGGCGCAGTACAAGGTTGATCACGGGTATCAATTTCAGTTTGCTGCTGCCGCTGCACGCAATGCCGTGCCTGCCTATGTGCTGGTGTCGTCGGCAGGCGCAAGCCCCAAAAGCATGACCTTCTATATGCGTATGAAGGGTGAACTGGAGCGCGATGTGAAGGGATTGCTGTTCTCCTCCCTTGCCCTGATCAAGCCGGGTCCCCTGGTTGGCGCGCGCCCTGAGAAGCGTTTTGGTGAGCAGCTGGGCTTGGCGGTAATCTTTTTCTTCAATGGATTAGGGCTTTTCAGGAAATATCGGCCCATTAAAGGAGAAGAGGTGGCACGGGCCATGATCAAGGCCTATAAGCAGGGCAAACCAGGAGTGTCTTCATATAACCTGGATGCCTTGTTTGACCTTGCCCGATAAGCTCTTTCTTCAATAAAAAACGGCAACCCGCAAGCAGTAGGTTGCCATCTCTGTTTTCTTATGTTAAGGTACTATCGGATCATGATCTTCTCCAGTTGGGAGATGTTTCCGTCGGTAAGGCGCACGAGGTATATCCCCGCGGGCTGTCCGCTGAGGTTGATCCGCAACAGGGGATCCGTGCTGCTTGGAGGTATCTCACCCCTGTAGACAATCTGGCCCTGTAGGTTGGTTACCAATATCTCCACTTTTGCAGCCTTGGCTGGCAGGCTGAGGTTTATCAGTCCATCGGAAGGATTTGGATACACCATGAAACCCAGTTTGCGTTCGGGAGTGGTTATGCTGACTGTTGACTGCTGGAAAACGGCTGTTGCCGTGGTGTTCTCTTCCAGGGTGATTGTGATGGTTTCCGTGTCGAGGGTTTGCGCTCCAGGCATCACCTGCCAGTGGTCGAAGAGCCAGCCTGAGCTAGCGCTGGCAGTGAGTTCTACATTGGCCCCAGGTTCGTAATAATAGGTTCCAGCCTGGGGTACCGTGCTGCCCTGTCCTTCTGTTTCCACCAGGAGCATGATGTTGTTGGGCCCTGCCACCTGGACATAGTCCGTGCGGGTAACCTGAGTGTCGCCGTCAACGGTGAGGCTTATTGTTTTCAGGCCGGTGGTTTGGTATGTGACTTCATGGGGTCCTGGCCCTTCTGCTGTCTCGGGTATAGCACCCTCGCCAAAATCCCATTCATAGCTATGCTGTCCCTCCGTGCAGAGCTGAAAGTTCACAGTCTCTCCGGTGAGCACCTGCTGCAGGTCGGAATAGAAGTCCATACCCAACCCGTCAAGGAATAAGCTGTAATGGCCTGCGGGGGCTACCAGGGGCTTGGTGCCGGTTTTTTCGTTTGCGTTGGTGGCGCTGAAATAGTAGAATATCTCAGTGTTGCACTCTTGCCTGGGAATAGAGAACCTGAAGGTATCGTTTTCGAGCACCATTTGCTGGGCGGTAAATCCCTGCTGGGGATCTGTGGTCCAGTGGATATTTGCCTGGGTGATGCCTGAAAAACTGTTGATGGCCGCTTTCATCTCGTAGGGTCCCTGCCAGGAGGCCAGGGTGTCAGGGCTTGCGTGGGCAAACAGTATGGGGTCGTCTGCACCAATTTCCCTTGAGATGCAATGAATGGCGCCACTGGCACCAATCACCGACTCCATGTTGATTCCCACAATATTGTAGCCCGGCATGGCTTCCTGATATATTTGCAGGGCCTGATTGTCAGGATAGAGCCCATAGGTTGGGACAAGCACAAGGCCATTCAGGATGATGGAATTGGTGTAGGTGCGATAGCTGGTATTCGGGGAATAATATCCCGACCCGCTTGCAGGCATTGGGATACGCACCACTTTATAAGGCCGGTTATAAACACTTGGGTAAGTGTTGAGAACTTCCTGAAGGTTGCTTTCGATGTAGGGTCCATCGGAAACGCCTGTGGGAAATTGTCCGACCAGGAGGGTCTCCTCGTTGATCAGCTTCATGTGCATGTCAATGTGGCTGATGTTATCGAAGGGTAATTCAGGCATCTTGATATAGCGCTCTATGCCCATGAAATTGTACACAATATTGTCAATCTGCGTTTCCGAAAGGCTGCTGTTCTCGGTAAGGATCAGTTCTGAAGAAAAGGCGGTTCCAAAACCATCGGTCATAAAGTTACCTCCTGTTGCAATCAGGCGGTTGGGGTTATTTGTCATTTGGTAAATAGGCAGGTCCAGATGATTGGCCATCACCACCGGAATCTGGTCGTCATAAGGACGCGGGCGGTTATATACCCAGTCGGTAAAAGCCAGTTGCCCGTCTTCTGCCAGGTAGATGCTCTGAGGTCCAAAATCTCTTACCCAAACCGAATTAAAGGATGCCTGCAAAAACTCAATATTGTCGAGGGGTACATTGCCGTTGGTAAGGTAGTTTTGAACATAAGAAATATTATCACAAACAATGTACACCTTAACCACCTGACGGGCGTGTCGCACGATCTCACGCAGCTCATTGGAATAACTGGCCCAGGTAATGATGACGCCCTGAACTTCTTCAAACTCCCCCGGTGCCCGTGGAATGCCTGAAGGAGGGGTGGTGGACTTCCCCTCGGGGATGTTTTCCAGGTATTCCTGGTAGATCTCCTTTTCTGCTTCAGTCATCCACTTGGGTAGCGGATCCTGCGCAAAAAGGCTTGTCGAAAGGAAAAGGCTTATGAGAAACAGAACTTTAAAGGAACGGGTGGGTAACATTGGTAAAACTGAATTTAAGTAGGGTATTGGATTAGGACCCCAAAAGTAATCAATGATTTGGAAAGGATTCAGTAAATTTCAAAATTTTCGAATCCGCTGAGGGGGGCTGTGGTGGTGTCTGTTTTGTTGACGTGGGCCCATGAAGGGCCTTTGCTGACCCAGAGTATGAACATTTCCAGTGGGGCTTCCTCTCCTTCTGCTTCAATGTAAACGCTGCCATCAGGAAGGTTTTTTACAAACCCTGCAATCCCGTATTCCAGTGCTTTGGCACGGGTATGATACCTGAACCCCACGCCCTGGACGCGTCCATGAACCCTTATGTGTATGGCCTTTTTCATGTGACCCGGGTTTTCAGAAAGGGATGACTTTTTCCACCCGCTTATTGCGGACAAACCCGCTGATGATCAGGCGCGCGTCGCGGTTGTCGTTGGCTGGCTTGAGCAGGCCTTCCAGGTGAGCAGGAGTCATGGCCTGCATCTGACCGGGCTCGGCATAACCTGCGGCACTGAAGCGGCCCCCTTCAATTAAGACCAGGTATTTCTCCCCGTAATGGCGGCCCTTGTCGATAATGATCATGTTCTGGGCGGGCATCGAAGCATTCTCTATGGCCTCCTTAACCCGCTGATTATAGCTCTGCGCCGGCTCTATCCCCAGGCAGGCCCCAAGGCATTGCTTTACGGCATACTGAAAGCAGGCCCCGCTGGTCGGAAATAGCCCGCTGAGATTCTGGCAGAGGTGGTATTGCGCTACCAGCTTAAACAGGAACTGCCTGCCCATTTCCTTGTTGGCAAAGCTTGTGTGCGGGTTTTGGCCATTGCTTGTCTTTTCGACCTTCAGATTCAGGTAGCCTTCGGCATCGGTAAAGCTGTACAAGCCATAATTGAAGAAATTCCGGCGCTGCCTGCGGTTAAACAGGGGCTGGTGGCGTTTGATCTCCTCCGATTCCAGCAGCAGGGCTGCCAACTCGCTGCCCGTTTCCTGGAAGTCCACGCGGCATACCTGCCCCGCCATCTCCAGGGCTTTGACCGACTTCAAGTTCGTGAAATGGCTCATTACCCGCTGGCGCAGGCTCTTGCTCTTCCCAATGTAAATGATCTCTTCCTTTTCGTTAAAGAAGTAATAAACCCCCGTTTTCTGGGGGAGTGCATCCAACTGCTCTTTCTTCAATGCGGGGTTGATTGCCTGATGGGTGCCCAATGAGCCGGAGAACCCATTGAGGAAGCCATCAGGGTGCTTTTCAAGAAGCAACTCAAAAAGCTGCACCGTGGCCAGGGCATCGCCGGCAGCGCGGTGGCGGTTGTTTATGCCGATCTTCAAATCCTCGCATAGCCTGCCCAGGCTGTATGACTTCTTTCCGGGCAGCAGTTTTCGGCTGATCTTTACCGTGCAAAGATGATCGCGGCTGTAGTCGTAGCCCAGGCTTTTGAATTCATTGCGAATGAAATTGTAATCGAAGCTTACGTTGTGGGCCACAAAGACTGTGTCTTTCGTTAACTCAACCAGGTCCTTGGCAATCTCGAAAAACCTGGGGGCCCTGGCAACCATTTCATCCGTAATTCCCGTCATACGGGTAATGAAGGGCGGAATACGCCGTTCAGGATTGATGAGGGTGCAGTACTCCCTGACCACCTTTTCTCCGTCGTGGATGAACACGGCAATCTCGGTGATCTTGTCGCGATAAGGATTTCCTCCCGTGGTTTCGATGTCGATAATGGCGTACATATGCCCTGGCAGAAATTACCTGTAAAAGTAATTATTTTTGCCCGCTTTTGGCCTGATTCAACCGGGTGATTATGAGCCCTGGTTCCCCATTGTCTGAAAGGGTATGGCACGACAGGACGGCTGCGAAGCTCCTTTGATCAGGCGGGTAATGCTGCCATCAGAAAGGCTTAGGTAATAGATGTCGCTTGCCCGCTGCGCTGCTGTCTTTTTTCCCGAAAAAATCACGCCTTGTTTGTCGCTGCTCCAGCTGAAGTCGCTGATAAATACCTCTTCAGGTGAAATGAGGGTTCCGGTCACGGTCGATTCATCGTAATGATAAAGGGCAAGGGATGTCTTTCTTGGCCTGCCTGCAGGCTCTTCAGGGCCTGTTCCTATCAGCCAGCCATTGCCGTCGGGGGAGGGTAAGATTACCGTTGATTCATTGTACTCCAATAACCCGAATTTTTCATTCAATACGGCATGGCCGATAAGAGCTCCTGTTTTTTCAAACTGGTACAGATATTTGGTGTCGTGGGCGTAAACGGAAGCCCCATCATAGGACCAGGACGGGGAAAGAATGTTAGCCCCCTCACGGGCGATGACGTACTTGTTCTCCTCACGGGCATGCCCTACAATGGCCACACGGTAGGAGGAACCATTGTTGTCAACCCTTGCGGAAAAAAGAAAGTGGTTCTCTGTGGGCGACCACACCGGACCCCAGGAAGTGCCCTGAACATCCTCGATGATGTTGGTGTTGCGATTGGGGAAATCAAACACGGCGATCCGCTGCTTGTTACCAACATTGCTAACATAGGCAAGATATCGGCCATCAAATGACAGCGAGGGCTCTGAACCCGGCCCAACCTCCAAATGGGCATTATCCTTCAAACCTGCCACTTGAATGATGCCATCCGAAACATAAGCAATACGCTCTTTCAGTTCAGGTTCCTGCTCCTGCTGCTTGCAGGAAAAACCGGAAAACAGGTATACAAAAAAGGTAATTAATATCAAACCCTTAAAGCTAAAAAGTATGTTCTTGTTCATTATCGTTTGATTCAACCCGGGGGTGCCTCCCGAAAATTTGCAAAAGTATAGTTTTTTAACGCAAAAATCTTGCCGTGATTTTTACAGGAAATGAAAATAGTTGTTAATATTTCAGAATATTTTCCCTTTCCTGTTGATTTACAATAAAGTAAAATTATTATTTAAATAAAAAAAGCCGAAACAAGGATAAGTGTTTCGGCTTTTTAATGCAATATTCTGGTCTTATCAAAGCTGCGAAGTACAATTGGGGCAACGGGTAGCTTTGATCGGAATTTGGGTGATGCAATGCGGGCACTCCTTGGTGGTCGGTGCAGGCTCGGGTGCCACTTCTTCTTTCTTCTTAAGTTTGTTTATCCAGCGGATAACGAAGAAAATGGACAGCGCAATGAGCAGAAAATCAAGAATGGTGTTGATGAAAACACCGTATTTGATGGTGGCTGCTCCTGCCTCGGTGGCTTCTGCCAGGGTGGAATAACTAACATCACCTAAAGTATAAAAGAGATTGGTGAAATCAACTCCGCCCAGCAGTTTCCCGATGGGTGGCATGATGATGTCGCTTACCAGGGAAGAAACAATTTTTCCAAAGGCACCCCCGATGATGATACCCACGGCCATGTCAATCACATTGCCCTTTACGGCAAAATCCTTAAACTCTTTTGTAAATGATCCCATAGTTCATGTGTTTTGATTAGTAATTCGGTATTAAAACTCCTTTTGGTTAATACCTTTGTAAATTTATAATAAATATTGAATTAAATGTTTGAAATGTTTTAATTATTCCTGATGGTTTTTAAAGTCCCGTACTTCAGGTCAGGAGGAAACCATAGCAGGTAAATCAATAAAATGGCATTTGTGGCAAAAGGGGTGGGTTTGGTTCTTTTTCCACATCATCCTGAAATTCCTGTACTTCGGGTTGTTTAAAACTTCCATCAGCGGCTTTTCAAAAACATTCCCGAAGCTCAACTCTTTAGGGAAGGGCTTGGCGCAACAGGGCACCATCTCCCCATTCCAGCAGATGTAGAAATGCGTCCAGGGAAAAGGGCAGTTTTTGAATCCTTTCCTGGGATTATGTTCCCAGAAGGTGGTTTCCATTTCGGGAAAAGCTTTTCGGGCCTGGTCCAGTTCTTTTTTTGCCTCCGAGAATTCCCCCGAAAGGTAGAAGTCGTAATATTCAATTTCAAGACCGGTGACCGCCGCCAGGTTGAAAATTGTATAATTCACAAAGCGGATGCCCAGTTGATGGGCAAAAGCGAGCACCTTGCCCATCTGAGAATAGTTCTCTTTGGTAACCACCATATTGAGCATCAGGTCAGTGGAAGAACCTTTCAGGATTTTGGAAACCTTAGCCAGATTGGATGAAAACTGCTTAAAGTTGGAACCCCTTCGGATGTTGTCGTAAACCCCTTCGATTCCGTCAATGCTCACCTGGATGGTGTCAATCTTACTCCTCAGTTTCGTGGCGTATTCTTCAGTTTTGGGAGCATAGGCGTTGATGGAAGCTGAGATGACAATGCCCTTGTTTTTCGAGCGGATGTAGTCTACCACCTCTTCCAGGTGAGGGTAAAGAAAGGTTTCTCCCATTCCTGTCAGGCCTATTGAGTCGAGGTAAGGCCAGGCCTGATCAATGATCCTTTTGGCCTGCTGCAGGTCCATATAGCCCTTGTCCATTGCTTTACCGTAATCATATTCGCGGGGACAAATAGTACAATGGATATTGCAGTGGGCACTCAGCTCGAGCATGATGGTGGAGGGATGGGCAACCCTTGTGCTGCCTCTGGCCTTGAGCCGGTAGTGGTGGAATTTATTCCCCGAATACCGGAAAAAGGCCCTTCCTCCCGGTAGTTGTTTCAGTCGCTTGATGGCCTTGCTTATCCTTCTTTTGGTCATGGGCTGGAATTGCTTTCAGCAAATACCGGCAATCGTACTTTCCCGGTTCCCGGCTCCCTTGTCTTTGCCTTGGCGGAGCTTTGCTGTGGTTTGAAAATTGTGGTTTGAAGTGTTCTCTGAGATTCGCCGCCAAAATTAAATAAAATCTCATTAATCCTTCATTGGCAAATGTTTTTGTAATTTTAAGGTTTCATTACAAATTGTATCAATCAAACCAAAACCATTCCTATGAAACGATTGTATGTGCTGCTGTTGCCCCTTTTGGCAATGGCCTCCTGCAGCAGTCCCCAAACCTGGGGTGAGGCCGAAGCGCCTCTTGCCGAACCCAAAGAAGAAATGCTGGTCATGCACGGCGATACCCGTATTGACTTCTATTACTGGCTGAACGACAGGGATAACCCTGAGGTGATCGCCTACCTGGAAGCCGAGAATGCTTACTCGGAGGCTGTGATGGGTTTTTCCAATGAGTTGCAGGAGAACCTTTTCGAGGAAATGAAGGGCCGCATCAAGGAGGACGACCAGTCAGCTCCCTATTTTTCCAATGGCTATTATTACTATACCCGCTTTGAGACCGGTCAGGAATACCCTATCTATTGCCGCCGCAAGGAAAGTTTGGATGCTCCTGAACAAATCCTCCTCAATGTCAATGAGCTTGCCGATGGCTACCCCTATTTCAATGTGGGCGGTTATGATGTAAGCCTCGATAACCGTCTGCTCGCTTTCAGCATTGATACCGTCGGCCGCAGGCAGTATACAATTCTGTTTAAAGACCTGGAAACCGGAGCCATCTCTCCAAGCGAACTGTCAAATCTCAGCGGCAATGTTGTTTGGGCTGCCGACAATGCCACTGTGTTCTATACTGCCATCGACCCCGTGACTCTGCGCTACGACCGCGTGTTTCGCTTCAACTTCCTGAATGGCGAAGCGCCTGAACAAGTGTATTATGAAGCCGATGAGACCTTTTATAATATAGGGGTTTGGCGAACAAAGGACCAGCGTTTCGTCATGATGGAGATCAGCAGCACCCTCAGCAATGAGATTCGTTTCCTGAACGCTGATAAGCCTGAGGATGACTTCCGGATATTCCAGCAACGCCAGCACGACCTGCTCTATGAAGTCACCCCCTTTAACGATAAGTTTTTTGTGATTACCAATCATCAGGCCCAGAACTTCCGCCTGATGGAAACGCCCCTGGACAAGACCCCTGTAAATAACTGGAAAGAAGTGATTGCCCACCGCAGCGATGTTTTGCTCGAAGGGCTGGAGGTGTTCTCCGATTACCTTGTCCTTGAAGAAAGGACCAAGGGCTTGAATCAACTGCGGGTCATCCGCCATGCCGATGGTCACGAACATTACCTGCCCTTTGAAGAGGAGGCCTACACCGCAGGGATCAGCGTCAATGAAGTGATGGATACCCCGCTTCTGCGCTACAGCTATACTTCACTCACCACGCCAATGAGTCAATACGATTACAATATGGAAACGGGAGAGGTGACCCTTGTGAAACAGCAGGAAGTGCTTGGTGACTTTGATCCCGCCAATTATGAAACCCGCCGTTTCTATGTCCCCGCACGCGATGGCGTGGAAGTTCCCGTTACCCTCGTTTACCGTAAGGGCATTGAAAAGAATGGCAATAATCCCCTCTTGCTTAATGGTTATGGATCATATGGTTACAGTATGGATCCGCGGTTCAGCGTACAATCAATCAGCCTGCTGGACAGGGGGTTTATTGGGGCAATGGCTCATATCAGGGGTGGACAGGAAATGGGCAGGCAATGGTATGAAGACGGTAAATTACTTAAAAAGAAAAATACCTTCAATGACTTTATCGACATTGCCGATTTCCTGGTGGCTGAAGGCTATACCAATCCTGAAAAACTCTTTGCCAGCGGCGGCAGCGCTGGCGGCCTGCTGATGGGAGCCGTCATCAATCAGCGGCCCGAACTCTTCAAGGGGGTCATCGCTTCAGTCCCCTTCGTGGATGTGGTTACCACAATGCTCGACGAGACCATCCCTTTGACCACTGCGGAGTATGACGAATGGGGAAACCCCAACCTAAAGGAGTATTACGATTATATGCTTTCCTATTCCCCCTACGACAACGTGGTTCCCAGGGCTTATCCCAACCTGCTGGTCACAGCAGGCCTTCACGACTCACAGGTGCAGTACTGGGAGCCCGCCAAATGGGTGGCCAAGCTGCGCCAGAACAATACAGGCGATAACCTGATCCTGCTCTATACCAATATGGAAGCAGGCCACGGGGGCGCTTCGGGAAGGTTTCGCCGCCTCAGGGAAGTGGCTCGCGAATTTGCCTTCCTGCTTGAACTGGCTAAAGATTAGGGCTTACTTTTTACCGAACAGCTTTTCGAGGACTTCCTTGACATATTCAATGCAGGCCTCACTCTTCACTACATAATTGTAAATGCCCGAATCCTGGGCACGGGCAATCAGTTCAATGTCCTGTTGTGCCGACATGACAATGATCTCCGTGAACGGGCTTATGGAACGAATCGTTTTGATCAGGTCAATGTCGCGTTCGTCGTTCAGGCCCGTGATCAATACTTCAGGCTCCTCATCAATGCGGCTCAGGAGGGTGCGACCATCAGGGAAATTCTCCACCGAAATGTTCGGTATGGCCGACAGGCACAGACGCAGCAGCATGCCTTCGGTCTTGTTGTCTTCGTGTATGAATACTTTCTTAAAAGGGGCTGGATTCATTCCAAGGAGTTTTGCGCCTGATTTCAGCATTCAAAGGTATTATTTTTTGCATTGAAAAAAGAAAGCACGCACCACAGGCAGAACAAAGCTTTCGGCTGTGGTTTTTAATCGTAATTTTGCAAAAAATATTCTGTGTTATGAAAGCTTCTGTTGAGATCAGCATGTATCCCCTGGGACGTGAATTCAAACCCGATATCAAGGCATTCATCGAACGGATGAAAAACCACCATGACATCATCTGCGAAGTCAATGGGATGAGCACCCAAATGTTTGGCGATTACCGCGAGATTATGAATGCCCTGACGGAAGAAATAGCCTATTCATTCGAAAAACACGGCAAGAGCGTGTTCGTGCTTAAGATCATCAATGCCTTTCTTCAGCAATAAGCCCTGAAGTGAGTCTTACGCGCAAGATCGCCATCACAGGCCCTGAGTCTACAGGCAAAAGCCGGCTTACCGCCGGCCTGGGCGGGCATTACCAGGCACCCTGTGTGCCTGAATATGCCCGCGATTATATCGATAGGCTTCAGCGGCCCTATCAACAGGACGACCTTCTGCAAATCGCCAAGGGACAAAGGGCTGCTGTACAGCTTGCTGAAAAGCAGTGGCCATCCATGCTTTTTTCAGATACAGAACTGATTGTGATCAAGGTCTGGAGCCTGCATAAATATGGCACTTGCGACCCCTTCATCCTCAGCGCCATCGAAAGCCAAAACTACGACCTGTACTTGCTTTGCGATGTGGACCTGCCCTGGGAATTCGATGAACAGCGCGAACACCCCCACTTGCGCATGTTCTTCTTCAACTGGTATCGCAAAGAACTGGAGCATTACGGCTTTCCCTATGCCGTGGTCAGGGGCCTGGGACAGGACCGCTTGCAGTGCGCCATTGAGGCCGTGGAAAGAGTGGTGAAAAGGGATTGATCAATTGTAGTTTGTGTGTGAAGGGAAATGCATTTTTTGATCAGGAGAACGGTCAAACTTTCGTGTATAATATTGAATATTTATATTTTTGATGTTAACATTTAACCTTGAACCTCCAACCTTGAACATTTATTCCTGACCCTTGAACCTATAACCTTGAAATTTGAAATTTTACCCCTGATTATCAATAATTTAATATGAGCGCCCCGGGTCATATCAGGCAATACATTCACCTCCACTTTATCGTGGTGCTGCTGGGCTTCACAGCCATCATCGGGGCGCTGATCACCCTGCCTGCCCCCGACCTGGTTTGGTTCCGTATGTTCTTTGCCTTCCTGGGGCTCTGGGTGTTCCTGCTCTGGCGAAAGATCCCCTTCCGCATTCATGGGCGCGACATGCTCAGGCTGTTCGGGATCGGTCTTGTGGTGGCCCTCCACTGGATCACCTTCTTCCACGCGGTTAAGGTTTCGAACGTCTCGGTAACCCTCGGGGTCTTTGCCTCAGCAACCCTCTTTACCAGTTTCCTTGAACCCATACTGCAGCGCAGGAGGATTTTCTGGCTCGAGGTGCTCATCGGGATGGTGACCGTGGCCGGGATCTATATCATCTTTCAATACGAATTCAGGTATATCGAGGGGATCCTGTTTTCGCTTGCCTCGGCTTTCCTCAACGGCCTGTTTGCCGTGTTTAACCGCAATATCAGCCACCGACACCATCCCACCGTGATCAGTTTTTTCGAGATGCTGGGCGGCTTTATTTTTATCTCCCTCTTCTTTGCCCTCTCGGGGCAGTTAAGCCTTTCAAGCCTGAGCCTCTCAGGCTCCGACCTCTTCTGGCTGCTGGTGCTCAGCCTGGTGTGCACCTCCTATGCCTTCACCGCCATTGTCGACATTATGAAGGTGCTCTCGGCCTATACCGTAATGCTGGCCATTAACCTCGAACCCGTTTATGGAATCATTATGGCTTATTTCATTTTCCCCGGGGCCGAACGGATGTCCCTGGGGTTTTATGCGGGCGCCTCCCTGATAGTCCTGGCCGTGGTGAGCTATCCTTACCTAAAACGTAAGATCAGAAAGATACCGTATTGAATCTCCCTTTCGGGAAAAGGCGATAAAGCCCGGGTTGACGAGCCTGGGCTTGTTGTACGTCAGGGGCTTATGCTCCGTGATGTGCAGTAACTCCCCTCCCCGGGCCAGCAGTAGTGCGTGTCCTGCCGCCGTATCCCATTCCCAGGTGGGCGAATAGCGAATGTACAGGTCGGATCGCCCCTCCGCCAGGTCGCCAAATTTCAGGGCGCTGCCCTTTTCCATCAGGTTAACGGCCCCGAACTTTTCATTGATTTGGCCGATGAGTTTCAGGGTCTGCCCTTCCATATGCGAGCGGCTCACCGAGATCCCAATCTTTTGCCTTGCAGGTCCCGGCTTCAGGGCAATGGAGTGCCCTTCCAGGGCCTGCTCCGAAAAGCCTCCGGCCGGGTTTATATCCTTCAATTTAAATGCCCCTTCGCCCGCAATGCCCCACCAGGCCTCTCCTTTAAGGGGAGCGATGATGATCCCCATAAGGGGAAGGTTGCGATGCATCAGGCCGATGTTGATGGCAAACTCGCCCTTGCGGCTGATGAATTCCTTGGTGCCATCCAGGGGGTCCACCAGCCAGAAATATTCCCATTGCCTGCGCATGCTATAATCCTCAATGCGGGTTTCCTCGCTGATGACAGGGATGCCCGTGGCCGAAAGAGCCCTGGTCAGGATGGCATTTGAGCGGCGGTCGGCCAGCGTGATGGGGCTGCCGTCGGCCTTGTCCTCATAGCCAAACCCTTGGGAATAAACCTCCAGGATGGCTGCCGAGGCCTTGCGACCCGCTTCAAATGCCACCCCTGCCAGCCTCAGCAATTCGCTTTTTACAATCATTCTAAAAAGTGTTTTTCAAAAGGTGAATTTATCATTTTATTTCAGAACATTCCTTACGGTGATTTGTTAAACAAGAGAAATCCTTAAAAACTTAAGCCCTATGAACCGAAATAAAGCACTGATCCTGTTCTCGTTTTTCGTGGTTTTTGCCCTGACTTCCTGCAACCTTTTCCCCGCAAAGGCCCAGGACACCGCCTTTAAAACCCTCTACGACTTTAAGGTCGAGGATATTTATGGCGATGAATTTGACCTGGCCGGCCTAAAGGGCAAAAAGGTGATGGTGGTAAACACCGCCTCCAAATGCGGCCTGACCCCACAGTATGAAGAGCTCGAGAAACTTTACCAGGAATACCGCGAAAGCGGCTTTGTCATCATTGGCTTTCCTGCCAATAATTTTATGAACCAGGAGCCCGGCTCGAATGAAGACATCATCGAGTTTTGCACAGCAAACTACGGGGTCTCCTTCCCTATGATGGGTAAAATTTCAGTGAAAGGCAAAGACATGGCCCCCATCTACCAGTGGCTGACCCAAAAAAGCCGGAATGGAGTGCTTGATTCTGAAGTCACCTGGAACTTCCAGAAATTCCTCATCGACGAGCAGGGAAAGCTGGTGGATGTCCTTCAGCCCCGCGAAAAGCCCTATTCCGAAAAGGTCATTGCCTGGCTGAATAACTGATTTTTTATTAAAGGACTTATTTCTTTTCAAATCCTTTTTTATGTGTTAATAAGGAATTAGGAAGGAAAATGTTACGGAACAAGGTATGGCCCTGTTCCGTTTTTTATTGGCGATTTCCGTCTTTCTTAGAAAACACCTCACTGAACTCCTACAGGGACAGTTTGAAGCCAAAGTTTAGACGTAGTTCAGACGTAGTTAACACGTAGTTAAGACGTAGTTCAGACGTGTACACACGTCTGAACTACGTCTTATTTACGTCTTATTTACGTGTTAGTTTCGGTTTATATTTAATTCTGATTTGGTAAGGGAGGGTCTCGCTGAGGCTAAAAAGAACGAAAGGGTTTGCCAGGAATGAACAGAAGGTGACAGGCAGGGTGGGTCGGGCATATTTGATTTTTGGCCGATTTTCGGGCCTCGCGAGAAACCATGTCAGGTTTTGTTTTTTGCAAAAGACAATAATTGGGTATTATTTTTACCTTTGTTGGTTGTACCATTAGCATTGCAATTGAACTATGCAACCACCCCAATACACAGGCTTCGAAAGCGGTCATCAGCTGGTATTTGCCATTACCGACAATCCCCCGCTGGGCTTGATGATCGAGCCATTTGCCGTGAAGGTCATCGGGGATGGTCAGTTCAGCTATGAATTTCACAGGCTCAGCCCGCTTACGGCAGGCGATTTTTTTCACAATATGAGCCAGCCTTACAAGCAGCTGCTGAAGGTGTATGGGCAGGTGACTGAAGACACCCTGCTGAAACGATTCAACAAAGACCATAAGAAGCCCTCCCTGTTTTTTGATCAACTTACGGCTGATTTTATTGCCGAACACTTGCGGCCGCTGTTCGATAAGACTATGGCCGAAATGGCCGACCTGCTTTTTAAGCACGGGATAGCCCTGCATTACAAGGGTCTTAAGGACGAGCGGATTGTGGAGAAGCAGATTTGGGTGGCTCCCGGAAAGGTGGAACCCGTTTTCTTTTTTGAACGCTCAGAAAACGGGATACGCTACCGTTTGGAACTCATACACGAGGGCAGGGAACTTTCCCTGAAAGGGGAAGACACCCGAATGCTGGGAACAAAGCCTTGCCTTCTGAAGGTGGATGACAGGGTTTTTCGCTTCGATAAGGAATGGGACGGGAAAAAACTCTCCCCTTTCTTTACGCGCGACGAGATTATGGTGCCCAAAACTTCTGAGAAGGCTTATTTTCAGAAGTTCGTGCTCGATGCCATTCGTCATCATAAGGTCAAGGCCGTAGGTTTTGAGATCTGTGGCCGTGAGGAATCACCGCGTCCTGTTTTTAAACTGGAGCAGAACTGGCAAAACCATTGGACCCTGCAGCTTTCCTTTGCTTATGGTGAGGTGGTTTTCCCCTTCAGCGAGGAGCAGCAGGCCAAGGTAGAGATGAAGCAGGAGGGCGATCGTTTTATTTTTATTAAAGTGGAGCGCGATGTCGCCTTCGAGCAGGAATGGGCAGGGCGCCTGAAGATGCTGGGCCTTATCAACAAGGGCGGCGAGGGATTTTACCTATGGTATCCTGCAAAGAAAACACTTGAATCGCCCGATGAGCCCGTGATGGCAGGGCTTTACGACTACCTCGACTGGCTTGCCGCCCAGCGTGAAGCTCTCGGCCTCCACAATATTGAAGTGCAGCAGGACGCGGGTTCGGGTGGTTTTTTTTTAGGCCGACCCCAGGTAAGCCTTGAAGTTACCGACCGCAACGACTGGTTCGACCTTTACGGGACAGTGAGTTTTGGCCCCCACCGCATTCCTTTTCTCAGGTTAAAAAATCATATCTTGCAGGGCATTCGCGAGTTCAGCCTTCCCGATGGGTCTACGGGACTGATCCCTCTCGAATGGTTTGAGAAATACCAGGACGTGATGAAGTTTGCCCAAGGCAAGGGAAACACCCTGCAACTGAAACGGCACCACTTCACCCTGCTTGGGAAACTGAAAGAGGCCAGCACGCCTGTGAAAGGACTTGATGAGGCGATGCGCGATTTTTCGCCTCCCATGCTTCCTCAGGGTATTGATGCCCAGTTGCGACCCTATCAGTTGCAGGGCTTCCAATGGATGAGCTTCCTGCATCAGCATCACCTGGGGGGATGTCTTGCTGATGACATGGGCCTGGGCAAAACCCTGCAGACCCTTGTTATGCTGGTTTATGCCCACCGTGAACCGGGAGGGAAGAACAAACCTGCCTCAACGAACGAAGAAGCCCGTGAAAAGTCCGAAGAGACTCAGTTGTCGCTTTTTGAGGCCGAGGCCGGGGAAGCACCCCCAGCACCCCTTGGCACTTCCTTGTTGGTGATGCCGCTTTCGTTGATCCATAACTGGATGCGCGAGATCGGCCGTTTTACCCCGCAGCTCAGGGCGTTGCAACATACAGGCCCTGCACGCAGCACCAGCAGCCGCGCGTTCCTGCCCTACGACCTGGTGCTTACCACTTACGGAACCGTGCGCAATGACATTGATATGCTGGAAGGCTTTCATTTCAACTATGTGGTGCTTGATGAAAGCCAGATCATCAAAAACGCCGAGTCAAAGATCTTTAATGCCATCAAGAAACTGAAGGCAGGCCATCGGTTGGTGCTGACGGGGACTCCCGTAGAAAACTCGCTGACCGATCTGTGGGCGCAGTTTTCTTTCCTCAACCCGGGGCTTTTGGGTAACCTGAATTACTTCCGTGAAGAGTTTGTGGTGCCTGTTGAGAAAAGCAACGACCTTCGCAAGCAACAGAAGCTACATTCGCTGATCGAGCCCTTTATCCTGAGGCGCACCAAGTCGGAGGTGGCAAAAGAGCTGCCCGAACTCACCGAGCTGGTTCGCTATTGCGAAATGTCGGAAGAGCATCGCAAATTTTATGAAGCGAAGAAATCACAGATCCGCAACCTTATCCTTGAGCAGGTGGAGAAGCAGGGCATGGAACGCTCGCGCTTCTTTATTTTAAGCAGCCTGATGCGGCTGCGTCTTATGGCTAACCACCCCTTGATGGTGGATCCTGAATATGCTTATGACTCAGGAAAATTTATCGAGGTGAGAGAGAACATTGGGAAGGTGCTTTCCGAGGGGCATAAGGTCCTTATCTTCTCACAGTTTGTGAAACACCTGAACATTTACAGGAAATACCTTGACAGCCTGGACTTGCCCTATAACCTGCTGACGGGGCAGATGCCGGAGAAGGAGCGGGGAAGGCTGATCAACGATTTCCAGCAAGATCCTGAAAAGCGGTTATTCCTGATCTCGCTGAAGGCAGGTGGCTTGGGGCTTAATCTCACTGGGGCAGATTATGTGTTCCTGCTCGACCCTTGGTGGAACCCTGCTGTGGAGAAGCAGGCCATCAACCGCGCCCACCGTATTGGTCAGAAAAAGAATGTGTTCGTGTATAAATTTATTACACGAGATACCGTAGAGGAGAAGATCCTCAGCCTGCAGCAGCGCAAATCGGCCCTGGCAGGCCTGCTGATCGACCAGAACAATCCCCTTAAAAACCTTGGACTGGATGAGATCAGCGACCTGATTACCTAAGCGATCCGGTTTTCACCAAAGCTTCAGAAAAACCCTTACTAAACACGGCCATCCAGTACCTGGTGGATGGTTCGTGCCGCGGTTCCCGTTTCTAAAGAGGCCCCACATTTCCTCAGGGCGGTTTCTATGGCATCGGCAGTGGCAAGGAGGTCGTTTCGGTTCACGACACCCATATGGCCCACCCTGAAATACTGCCCCTTAATGTCGGGCAACAGCCCTCCTGCCACAATGATCCCTGCGCCAGCGATGTGACCCAGCAGGTCTGCGGCCTTCATACCCTCGGGGTAATAAGGGGCCGATAAGGTATTGGCTGACAGGCTTTCGCTGGTGGGGATCATCTTTAGCCCCAATGCGGTCATTGCGGCGCGGAAGGCCTGCCCGGTGCGCCGATGCCGGTGGAACCGCTCTTCCAGTCCCTCTTTAAGGATCAGGTCCAGGCTCTTTTCCAGGGCGATGATCAGGTTGACGGCAGGGGTGCCAAAGTAGGAGGGTTCCCTGTTTTCATAAGCCTGCATAATGGGCAGCCAGTGGGCCCAGTCACCATAATAATTTGCCACAGGGGTCCTTCGATTTTTGAATGCCTCCATCGCTTTGGGCGATACGACAAACAAGGCCAGTCCCGGGGGCACGCCAATGGCTTTCTGCGAGGCGGTAAGCACCACGTCGATGCCCCACTCTTGCTGACGGATCTCCTCGCCAGCCACCGAGCATACTCCATCGAGGACGGTCAGTACATCATATTTTTGTCCGAGGGCGCCCAGGGCTCGCGCATCATTAAGTACTGCCGTTGAGGTATCTACATGGGTGAAGGTCATCATTTTGTATTTCTTTTCTCTCAGCCTGGCCTCAACCGTTGCGAGGGGGACCATATTCCCGGTCTCAGCCCTTAGGATATCCACCACCGCGCCATAGCGCTTCAGCAGCTCGGCATAGCGTTCGCCAAAGTAACCTGTGGAGATGACCAGGACGAGGTCGCCCGGCTCGGTAAGGCAAGCCCCTACCGAGTCCATGGCCAGGGTGCCTGTTCCCGCCAGGATAAAGGGCTGGCCTGAGGGGCACTGGCATACCCGGCGCATCATTTCAAGCGAGCGGCCAAAAGTGGCTATGAAGTCGGGGTCCACGTGGCTTGGCGTGGGGATGGCCATGGATTGCATTACTTCAGGATCGAACTCAATGGGCCCGGGGATCATTAATAACTTACGTCCTTTCATTGGAATATCCTTCTTTTTTCTGTTATGTGTAGAATAAATTATTTTTGTTTATTGTTTTTTTGGCTTGTCGGTGATCAGGGCAGGAGAGGTGGTTTACGGTGATGGGTGGCCTGTTCGTAGGCATAGGTAAGCCTGATCAGGGTAGGCTCGGCGTACATCCTTCCGAGGAACTGAATGCCTGCAGGGAGACCCTGGCCGCTGTATCCCATAGGAACAGAAAAGGCAGGCTGGCCGGTATGCGGGGCAATGATCTGGCTGTTGTCGCCCTTGTATTCCTCACGGAAACGGGCAATGTGCGCGGGCGGGTAATTCCAGGAGGGATACACAATAGCATCCAGTTGCAGGGCATCCATCGTTTGTTCGATGGCTTCTCTGAAGGCAATGCTACGGGAATCCTGATATACATCAGGGCATTCCGTCACGGAGTTTTGGCCCCTTCCGCGGTGATTCTTGAAATAATCGAGGGAGCCCGCGGCATACTCTGAGTTGGTTCCAATGCGAATGATGTCTTCCAGTTTAGCTAGGGTGTCGCGCCTTACCCAGGTCTGGAGGTAGTCTTCCACATCCTTCCGGAAATCGTCGCACCACTGGTTTTGGCGCAAATCGTCAAAGCCCGGAATCTCAACCGAGTCAATGATCACAGCGCCCTGTGCTTCCATTTCGTCAAGGGCCTGCCTGAAGAGGGAGCGGATTTCGGGATGCACGTCATCATAGCTTAAGGAGCCCAGCACCCCGATGCGTGCACCCTGAAGGCCTTCATGATCCAGGTATTGCAGGTAGTTTTCCGAAACCTTTCCTTTTCCATGTCTGGTGATGGGATCAAGGGGGTCGAAGCCGGCCATCACTTCCAATACCCTGGTGGCATCCTCCACACTGCGGCACATTGGACCTACTATATCGTTGCGCAGGTATAGGGGAATAATGGCGCTGCGGCTGATCAGTCCTTGGGTGGTGCGAAAACCAACTAAAGCGCAGTGTGAGGCCGGCCCGCGGATGGAGTTGCCCGTATCGGTGCCCAGGCCGATCACGGCCAGGTTTGCTGCCACAGCGGCGGCGGTGCCGCCGCTGGAACCCGCGGGGACAAATTCCAGCCCGTAGGGGTTACGGGTGATGCCTGCCGTCGAACTCTCCGTGTGCATCGGGCTGAACGCCCATTCGGCCATATTTGATTTGGCCAGGATGATGGCCCCTGCCTCTTTTAGTTTCTTGATGATGAAGGCATCGTCTTCGGGAATGAAATCTTTTAAGGCCAGTGCCCCTGCTGTGGTGGGCATCCCAGCGGTATTGATGTTGTCCTTCACAATAAGCGGGATGCCATGCAAGGGCCTTAAAATCCCTGTTGCTTTATATTCGCGGTCGAGCGCTTCAGCCACTGCAAGGGCATCGGGCTTGATGAAAGTCAGGGCGTTCAGGGTATCGTTCCATTGTGTAATGCTTTCCAGGTAAGCCTCCACCAACTGCACTGAGGTAAGCCTGTCTTCCTCAAAAGCCCGGTGGATCTGGGCAATACTTAGCTCGGCAATGTTCATTGGTTCATTTGTTTTTGCGTTTCTGCAGCTGTAGGTCCCTGCCAGAAACAATAGGGCAAGGAGGAAGGAAATGATTCTCTTCATGGTGATGTATGGTAATGGTACTAGGTTATGTTAAGTATTTCATTCCTTGTAATAAATGACGAAGGCAGGGGCATTTGGTAAACGCTTTCCCTTAGGAAAGCCCCGAAGGCTTTGCAATCATTGAATTGCTTTTGCTTTTCCACAGGGATGATCTCCCCGATGCCCAGGCGCTGGGTTTTTTGGCTTTTGTTGAATACCTCGTGGGGCATTCTCAGCAGCCTGACTCGCCAGTTAATTAGCCCCAGGGAATAAAAGAAGGGGGAGTTGGTGTCAAAAAACCGGATGGGGAGAATGGGGACCCTGGCCTTATGGATCAGGCGGATGATGCTTTCCTGCCACTGGCGGTCCCTGATGCGCATTTCTTTAAGGCTGAAATCGGAAACAGCACCCGATGGGAAAAAGCCTGCGGGATGGCCTCCTTTCAGATGGCTGAGGGTTTGACGAATACCTTGCAGGTTTGCTGCTGAGATGTCTTGTTTCTTGTTCCCGGTGGGGTTGACGGTAATAAAATTCTCGCCCATGGCCTTGATCATACCAAGAAACCGGTTGACCATAAATTTATAACCCGATCGAAGATGACCGAACAGGTCTATCAGGATGATCCCATCGAGGGCGCCGTAAGGATGGTTGCTCACCGTGATAAAGGCTCCATAGGGCAGTTGTTTCAGGCGATCGGCATGGCCCACTGCATAATTTACGCCCAGGTCTTCCAGCAGGCTTCCTGCGAAATCAGCCCCACTAAGATGACCTGAGCGGTCGTAGAGGGCATTGACCTTATCGATGGCGGTCAGGCGCAGGAAAAAACGCGCCAGGCATTGACCGCTTTTTCCGCAAAAAACAGGGGATAAACGCCCCAGCTCTTCCGCGCTGATGACTCCCATATCTTTAATGTTCTTTTTTTATCCGTATCCTTTCCTGTTGTCAGGGTTTCAATTTTTTTATATAACACCTGGCCCGCTTGTGCTGCCTGAATTCAAAGCGGTGCCACAGGTTCTGCACCTTATGGTTTTCCTCCAGCTCACGGGTGGTCTCCACATTGGTGATGCCACTTTTTATGGCCGCATTCCCGATGTCAAAAAAGATCAGGGCATTCACCCCTTTGTCCTTATAAGCGCTATCAATGGCAATCAGCAAGGAATCGAGGGTGTCGTTCTTCATAAGTGCCCGTTGAATATGCACCAGCCCCAAGGGAAACAACCTCCCCTTTCCTTTTTGCATGGCTTTGGACAGGGAGGGCATACAAAAGCCGAACCCAACAATTTTTCCCTCTTCATTCTTTACCACCGAAATATACTTGAGCCGCAGCACAGGGAGAAACTGTTTTTTCAGCGATTCGATCTGTGCTTTGGTAAGTTGCGAGAAACCGTGGATGTTGTCGTACTCTTGATTCAGCAGTTCAAAGACTTGGTCCAGTTGGCTCAACAGTTCCTTCTTGGTCTTAAACCTAATGGATTGGAGCTTGTGACGCTGCTTGATGATCTCCGCCATTTTGACGTACTTTTCAGGAAGGACGGGGGGGACCTTTACATTAAACTCAAGCCAGTCCACCTCTTTTTCGAAGCCCAATTTTTCCATCATGGGCCCGTAATAGGGGAAGTTGTATTTTCCGTAAACCGTGGGGATTTCCTCAAAGCCTTCGATGAGAGTGCCTGAAACATCAAAGTCGGTCATACCCAGGGGGCCATGCAGGCATTCGGCCTGTTGCTCCCTGGCCCATTGCTCAACGGTTTGTACCAGGGCTTTTAAAACGTCTTCGTCTTCAATGAAATCGAGCCAGCCAAAACGCATGTATTTGGTGGCTGTCTTCTCGTTGTATATGGGGTTGATGATCCCTGCAATGCGGCCCACCAAACGGTTGCGTTCATCAAAGGCCATCCAGTATCTGATCTGGCAGAATTCAAAGGCAGGGTTTTTGGTGCGCGATAATGTATTCATTTCTCCCGTAACCAGTTGTGGTACGTAATATGGATTGCCCTTATAGAGGCGGTTGGGGAATTCAACAAACCTCTTCATTTCACGGCGGGTGTTCACTTCCCTGATGGTTACCTTCATGGGTTGAATGAATTAATAGCCCTTACTGCCTGGGCAGTGGCTAAGTTCAATACAAGCGTTAGGATGGTCAAATTTAGCTAATTTACGAAAGGAAGTATATAACATCGTTAATAAATTCGGTGACTCCCTGTTCTATTTGCCGCATCAATGCAGGCTGGTGGTCGAAATCAGGATGTTCTGCAAGAGGGAGGGCCACGATTGCGTCCACCCCTTTGCCCGGCTCGGTCAGGGGTGCCTTATCCCAGCCTTTTTTTCTGAATAATTCACGGTAATGGTTTTGAACATGCCTGTTCACGGCTCCCAGCCAAACCTCAAAACGCATGGGCTTGTGCAGAAAAACGATGGCTATCTTCAGATCCTTTTTCTTCAGTATGGGCGGGGAATAAGAAAAGTAGGTCATGTCCATGTAGCCTTGGTAGATGCTGCCGGGAATGAGATGATCGGGGTATTTTTCCTTAAGGTATGAGCGCAGGGCAGAGTAAAAATCGAACAAGCCCCTGTAGGCCTGCTGTATCATTCCCTTGTCCAGTTGTTTTTTATACTCTTGCATGTGTTGGTTAAGCGATGTCATGGCGGTTGATATGTTTGTTTTACAGGAAATTTTGGTCAGGTCCTTGGCGGATGTTTATTTCTTGCATCTTGTTTTTCGGATAAAAAAGAGAGACATCGAAACGATAGCCAGTAACAAAAGGAAGAAAGCCTGATACCCGAATTTTTCTATTGCCAGCCCTCCCACAAGGGGGAATAGGGCGGGCAAAATATTGCCGGCGCCTGCAAAGCCCGTATACACTGCTCTTTTTTCCTTGTTGCTGATCTCAAGCAGCACCCCGTTCATGCTGATAGTGTAAAGAGAAAAAATAATTCCTCCGGCAATAAAGATATATTTTAGGGAAACATCGCTCTTTATCAGCATGGTGTTGATGATCAGCAGAATGGAAAGGATGGCATTCAGGTATAGGATTGAGTTGTATTTAATCTTCTTTGATGTAAGAAAAACAAGGAGGCTGACCGATACCACCCCTATAACCTTGAAAATAAGAAAGTTTCCTGTGTCGCTGCTCTGGGTGTTCACCGTGTCCTTGGCATAAAGCATCACAAAAGGCAGGAACGAAATCATTAAGCCCTGGGTATTGATGAAGCCGAGGAAATAGGCAAGCCTTGGATTAAGCGAAAGCTCAGATCTAAGCAATCGGAAAAACGTTTTGATGCCACTAATTTTCAATGCAGAGGGTTCCGTTTCCCTGATTTTCCAGAAACCGCCCGAGGCGATCAGCAAGAGGCTTCCCCCGATGAAGAACATTGCGGCGAAGTTTACCGGATATGCAAAGGAAGTCAGTGCTTTCTTTGCCAGGAAAGCTGATATCAGCACAACACTGCCGGCCACCAATTGCTTGACCGAGAAAAAAGTCTTGCGCTTGGTCTCGTCCACGCTCTTTCCCAGGATGTCCGTGTAGCTGATGTTTGTAAAAGCCCCTGCAAAAGAGAAGGTAGAGATGAAAAGGAAAATGAACCACAAAATATTTCCAGAAAAATTTGACCTGAGGTAGAACAGGATTACCCCCAGGGCAAACAGGGACAATATCCGCGTGTTGATGCCCAGCAGCAGGAATTTTTTCTTAAAGGGCCGGTTGCTTACATAAGGGGCAAACAATAATTGCGAAAAACTGGCACCTCCCAGCATGATGGCTGTCATGATGCCGATATGCACGGCACCGCCGCCGGATTCAATAATCATGGCAGGTATGATGGTATCTACATCCATGAAATTCTGGGCAAGGGCCAGGAAGCCTGCATGCCAGAGAAAAGCATGAAAGTTATGGGTGGAAATCTTTGGCGTTAAGGTCATTGATATGTATCCACGAAGGAAATTGAATGATTCTTTTTCTGAACGAAAACAAACAATTCAAATGTAGGAAATAATTGTACAGGTATTGCTGTTTCAGGCTTTTGCCAGCAGGGCTCAATGCTTTTTCAATTGGGTTTTTTTCTGTTTCGTTAGGATTTAAATTCTCAGGGCCGTCTAAAACCCTTGATTATGAGCCTGATTCTTGTTCTGCAGAATTCCCTGTTTTTGTTCTGAATAGGCGGTTCACATAATATCCGGAGTGGTTTGGGGTACCCACACAGGCGGGGGTTTAATGTTTAGCCGGGGCAAGCTGAAGATTCGGATCAATCGCCTGGTTTTTGACTTGTAATGAACCACCGTAGATGGCAGGGGATTTCAGGGGCTTAAATGGCTTAATACAGTCGTGCGGGTATGAGTTTAGACGGTGTATATTCGGTTTAAAACGAATATACACCGTCTAAACACCGTTTAAACCCCTGATTTGGTCTGGCTTTTGAGGGTTTTTGTATCATTTCAGCAAAGGGAAAAATGCTCTCCATAAGGAAAGGAAAATTTCAAAGCTTCTGATTATCTTTGCAAACGGTATGGTATCCCTGAAAAAATGCTCCTTTTCAGCTCTGTTTCATCAGGATTGACAAGTGACTTGCTTATAAAAGGTACTTTATGAAGAGATTGTATTCTATCAGCTTTTTGCTAATCCTGGCCCTGAGTTTTGGGGGTTGCGCGTTATTACAGCCCTTGCAGAAGAGCCAGATCATCTCGGTATTTCACCTGATCGAAACGGCCAAGTACAATGAGGCCAAAGGGGTTGTCGACGAGATGATCAACAACGAGGAATCGGCCGAATGGGCCAGGGTGTGGTATGCCCGTGGCTTGCTTAGCCAAACAGCTTATCGCGAAGGGATCAAAAAGAACGACAAGAAGTTGTATGAACTTTATCCCGAACAGTTGTATGTGGCCTTCGACTCGTATGAGCGCGCCGTGGAGCTGGACAAAAGGGGGCGGCTTGAGAAACAGCTGAAACCCAATTATGTGTTGCTTGTCAACGACCTGCAGAGCCTTGGTGAGCGTGAGTTTAAGGCGGGGAAGTACCCGGAAGCCCTCAAGGCTTTTGAACATGCGCTTTGCATCACCGACCTTGTGGATCAGTCAAAGGATCAGGACACGGCCCTGGTCTACAATGCTGCCTTGGCTGCCTATGAGGGCGATAACTGGGCAAAGGCTAAGGAGCACCTGGGGCGCCTTCACAGCATCAGGTATTCGGTCAATGTGACCCACCTCTTTTTCAATGCCCAGTTGAATGCCGGGGATACCCTTGCGGCTCAGAGGGCTCTTGAGGAAGGCATTGATTTCTTTGAAGAAGATGAGATCCTGGTTTTGCTTCTGGCCGATTTACAGGTCAGGCTGGGTGAGCCCGACCAGGCCATCGGGGTGTTGGATGCCGCCATTGCCCGCTCGCCAGAAAATGCCGTTTATCACAATACCAAGGGCCTGATCTATCAGAAAAATGAGGCTTACCAAGATGCTATCACCGCCTATGAACAGGCCATAGCCCTTGACCCCGATGACCTGATGGCCTTCCTGAATATCGCCACCAGCTATTACAACATCGGGGTGGAGATTGAAGAAGGCACCTTGACGATGACCAATATATACCTTGTGCAGCGCGAGAAGGAAAAGTCGGCCCTTGCCCTGGAGTCGGCTGTTGAATGGCTCGATAAGGTGTATGAAAAGGAGCCCACAGACCCTGAAGTCCGCAATCGCATGTATGAGCTTTACCGTGTGTTGCGCATCAACGAAAAGGTCATTTCCCTGGAAGACTAGATGAAGTAATCCGTCAGAGCCTGAAGGAAAAGGTCAAGCCCAGAAACTGGTTGAACTGGGCCTTGGCCACCTTGTAGGGGGTCTGGTCGGGCAAGAGAACAGGCTCGCCAGCGGAGTTGAAGACAGGGAAGCGGACATCATCGTCGTAAATCAGGTGTAAGTTCAGGCGAATTGAGAAGAGGTAACTGATCTGCTTCTCGAGGCTCATCTCCCAATCCATATCTATATTTTGAGGCTTATCGAGATAGTTGGAAAACAACCTGATGTTGTTGTTGACCTTCAGGTCATCAAACAGGGTCATACTGTTTTTGATAACTATTTGTCCACCCATTTCCTGTCGGGTACGTTTGTCCTGCTCAATCCCGTGGTTTGTTTGGTTGATGTTTACGGTGTCGAGCACAAAAGTATTTCTGTAAGACAGGGGCGAAAAGTTGATCAGGGTCTTCTTGATGGGCTCGTATTCGAAACCCACCCCGACGGTGAAGGTTCCGGGGTTAAGGAATTTGGAGACCACCACAGTATCGGTTGGCGATTGGAATCCTTGGGCCACTTGGGTCTTTCCATAGAACACTGAGCTGAAGTCGAACTTCTCGAGGATCTTACGGTTGTATTGCGAGTTGATTTCAATCATGTCGGTGCTGGTCCTGAAGCCCCTTTCTTTAGTGCGTATGGTTCCATAGCGGAGGCGTCCGCTGCTGGTCCATTGGTCCTTGGATTCCTTGTTGGAGTATTTTGCTGTACCTGTGATGTCGATCATTCCCGAAAGGGAACTCTCACCCCCGCGTGACCAGTTGGATAGGTAGTTCTGATTCATTGAGAAGGCATTGATCAGGTCGTAGCTCCAGTACACTGGAATTTCCTTCAGCGCTGTCAGGCTTGCCAGTGTCCTCACAGGTCTGGCGGTGGGTATGACCATATCGTCGGCGGTTCGTTTCTCAAGCCGTTCCACATAGATGTCATCTTCCAGGACGACGTTCAGTTCATATTTCGAGGGGTTGGACATCCATACCGTGACCGAGTCGTTTCGTAAATTCTTTACCCAATAGCGGTAAGGGTCTCTTTCATTAGAGCTAAGCCAGAATGGGGTTTTTCGGTTTTCCAGGTTGTTGACGTACAGGAGGATGCTGTCGCGCGTGAAGGTGTAATCCAAGAGAATTTCAACGGCCAGATTTAGGGAGTCAGGCAGGGTTTTATCGGGGACGATGTGAAATGGCGATTCCTCGTTGGCCAGGTTTACCCTTAAGGACTCGGTAAAGACAATGCCCGTGGAGTCGGCTAAGAACTTTACGGTCTTACGGCTCCTGCGGGGCAGCAGGGGCGGGGTGATGTCATCGTCGTCCACTTCGTAGATCTGGACTTTTTTTTGCGCCAGGTAGCGGGTGTCAATGACTGTTTGGGTCAGGGTGTCCTTTACCTGAAGCAGGGAATCTATCCTGGGAAGGAAGTCGGGCAACAGCCTTAGGCTGTTGATTGAAATGGTGTCGACGGCCCTCATGACAATTGTGGTGTAGGTCACGAAAGGGTCTTTGTCGAGGGGGATAGTGTCGACGATGAACGAAAATGGAGCCAGCCAGCGGATGGGGACTGTGTCGTGGTTGATGATCCAGCCGGGGTTGATATTGATTGAGTCATATCGGAACCTCCTGATTCTATTCCCGATTGTGTCGAAAGGTTCTTTGTAGTGGTCTACCAGTCTTTTCAGCGAAAAGCGGAGGGTGTCGTTTTCATCCTTCCACAATTTTTCGCTTTCCACCAGCCTGAGAATGTATTGTGAGGCCATTCCGGGGGTAAAGGGCAGGGGGGGGGCAAGGATGCTGTCGGCTGGCGTTGCTGTGGTTTGGTTTTTGTTCTGGGCAAGACCTTGCTGGAGGTTTACCCATCCAAGAATAATAAAAAGAAAAAAAGCTGTTCTGCGCATATATCCTTATTGTTGTTGAATACAAAAGCAGTTGCGAAAAAGGGGCATTTTTTAATAAACGTTGCCTTAAGGGGTATATTTTCCTTTTTCGCTTTCTCCTGAATACCTTTAGAGGTTAAAAGTTTAAAAAAACCGCCCCGCCATTTATGACGGGGCGGAGGGTTGTTTATGTTATGGCGGGGTTAAGTATCGATTTTTGCGTATTTGGCGTTGCGTTCAATGAATTCGCGACGCGGGGGTACTTCATCGCCCATCAGCATGGAGAAGGTACGGTTGGCTTCTGCAGCATTTTCAATGTCCACCTGGCGAAGCATGCGTAACTCAGGGTTCATGGTGGTGACCCATAGCTGTTCGGCATTCATTTCACCGAGGCCTTTGTAGCGCTGAAGGTGGATTCCTGTCTCTTTACCCTCGCCAGCGAATTCAGCCACGATGGCTTTTCGTTCGTCTTCATTCCAGGCGTAGCGTTCGTCCTTTCCCTTGCGGATCAGATAAAGGGGCGGGGTGGCGATGTACACATACCCCATATCGATGAGCTCGCGCATATAACGGAAGAAAAAGGTGAGCAGCAGGGTGGCGATGTGGCTTCCATCAACATCGGCATCAGTCATGATGATTACCTTGTGATAGCGCAGGCGATCGAGGTTCAGGGCTTTACTGTCTTCGATGGTACCAACGGAGACGCCCAGGGCGGTGAACATGGTCTTGATCTCTTCGTTTTCGAAGATGCGGTGGGGCATAGCCTTTTCCACGTTAAGGATCTTACCCCTGAGGGGCAGGATGGCCTGGAAGCTGCGGTCGCGGCCTTGCTTGGCGGTCCCGCCTGCCGAGTCACCCTCTACCAGGAAAATTTCGCAACGTCCGGGGTCTTTTTCAGAACAGTCAGCAAGCTTTCCGGGTAAGCCGGTGTTTGTCAGCACGCTCTTGCGCTGCACCAGTTCGCGGGCTTTGCGGGCGGCGTGGCGGGCAGTGGCAGCAAGGATCACCTTGTTGACAATGGTCTTGGCTTCCCTGGGGTGTTCTTCGAGGTAATAGGTGAGCATTTCGTTTACGGCCTGGTCAACGGCGCCAGCCACTTCCGAGTTGCCCAGTTTGGTCTTGGTCTGCCCTTCAAACTGGGGCTCGGCAACCTTCACCGAGATAACGGCAGTGAGGCCTTCGCGGAAGTCGTCGCCGTTGATTTCAAACTTAAGCTTGCTAAGCATGCCTGACTTCTCAGCGTAGGTTTTCAGGGTGCGGGTGAGGGCGCGACGGAAACCCGCCAGGTGCGTTCCACCTTCAATAGTATTGATGTTATTCACGTAACTCTGCACGTTCTCGGTAAACGAGTCGTTGTAATGCATGGCCACTTCTACGGGAATGCCCGATTTCTCTGATTCCATGCAAATGGGCTCGTCAATAAGTTTTTCGCGGTTGCCATCCATGTAGATGACAAATTCTTTCAGTCCTTCCTCCGAATGGAAGGTTTCCGAACGATACTCACCGTCTTCATTTTGCTGGCGCTTATCTATCAGAGAAAGGGTAATGCCCTTATTGAGGAATGCCAGTTCACGCAGGCGGGAAGACAGGATCTCGTAGCTGTAATGGGTGAGCTGGAAAATGTCATCATCGGGAAGGAATGTCACTTCGGTACCCGTCTTTTGGGTAGTGCCGATTTCCTTCACGGGAAACTGAGGCTTGCCAAAGCGGTATTCCTGGGTGAATATCTTTCCGTTGCGGAAAACGTTTACGATCATGTGGGATGACAGGGCGTTCACACAAGACACACCCACCCCGTGCAACCCTCCGGAGACTTTATAGCTTCCCTTGTCGAACTTACCCCCTGCGTGCAGTACGGTCATGACCACTTCCAGCGCACTGCGCTTTTCTTTGGCGTGCATGTCGGTGGGAATACCGCGTCCATTATCGGTAACGGTAATGGAATCGTTTTCATTGATGATGACATCAATGCGGTCGCAATGCCCCGCCATGGCTTCATCAATTGAATTGTCGATGACTTCGTAAACCAAGTGGTGGAGCCCCTTGCTTCCCACGTCTCCGATGTACATGGCAGGGCGTTTTCTGACGGCCTCCAGTCCCTCAAGAACTTGGATACTGGTGGCATCGTATGCGGGCACATTCAATGCTGTGTCCTTTAATAAATCACTCATAAAAATCCCTTCAAATTGTTAACTGGCAAAGGTACGATTTTTCGGGGAGTTTTTGGGCAGAAAACAAGCTTTTGGGCAGGAAATTATTAACAAAAAAAACATCCTGAAACCCTTGATTTTGTTTTGATTTCAGGATGCCTTTCGAACTTGTTGATAAGTTAGACCAGGCTGTCAAAATAGGGCCTGAAAAGCCTAAAATGACCAGGTGGCTCCGCCCATGATGTGAAACTTCTGGGAAGGGTAGTTTAGCCAGCGTTCGAGGGATTGGTTGGCCAGGTTCTGGAAGTTGAGGAAGAATGACAAAATCCGGGAATAACGGTATTCAAGGCCCAGGTTGGCATCAATATGCCAGTCGTAGAGCTGATAGGCCTCAGGCTTGCCCAGTTCGTTGAAGATGCGGCCATAGGCTGCGTCGCGTGAGGAAAGATCAGCGCTGAGGATGATCTTGTCTTGCATGTTGTACTTCATGTTTAGCCCTAAAATGAGGTTTGGCAGGTGCCAGGCTTCGAGTTCGACCTCAGGGTTATTTTGGAAATAGCTGGCCGATAGCCTCACTTGAAAGCGGCTGCCAAACTGTCCGAAGAGCTCGCCCCTGACCTGCAATTGATGCAGGTTGTCATATGCAAGGGTGAATTCATTGTGGAGGAGGCTGGTGGTGTCGGTGACAAAGAAGGGGTAATTGTCTATTCTTGAGCTGAACAGTCCCAGGTTATAGGAAAACTGATCGGTGAAGGCTCCTTTGATGCCTGCCGAGATTTTCATTTTGTTGTTTTGAAAGGCCAGAGGGACATTTGAGGTCATGAAGGGGTTCTCTCGAAGGAGTTCGCGAAGAGATTGCCGTTTCATCCCCCCTGAGAACTCGCTGTGCAGGATCAGGTGGCGGTCGATAAGAGCGGCTTCAAGACCAATATTGGGATATACCCTGAAATAGGAAGCCGTGTCGGCCTGGACGTTTATATTCACGCCTGCAAAAAGCTTCAGGATGTCGTATTTCACCATGATCTTTGGAAAGATGCTGATCAGCGCATTGCTTATGGTATCGACGGGCATGCGGTTCCGGTAAAAATCGGTGCCGAAGTCCAGCCCGAGATATAACTGGTCGAGCAATGCAAAGGGGTCTTCCATCTCACGGCCGATTCCTCCCCTGAAGCGAATGTTGTGTTCCATGGCATCATAGCGGTCGGTAAGCCAGTTGTATTCCAGTCCCGAATGATAGCTGATGCGGGCCGAGTCGGGAAAATTAGAGCCAAAGCCCACACTGGCATTAAGTTGGTTAATGCGCTGGCGGAAATCCTTACTTGTCATATCCTCCAGGGTTTGTTCGATGGGGGTGTCCAGGTAGTCATCAGGTTTGTATCCATAATAATGGATCATGTTGCGGTCGAAGCGGATGCCCCCATTGAGGACATTGGTTCCGAAAAAGCGCTTTCCGTAAATGTGGGCCAGGTTGTCGCTGTATCCGTTGTAGCCGTAGTCTTTAATTCCACCCTTAGAAGACCGGTGTTTCAGGTGAAGACCCAAGGCATAGGTGTTGGAGCGGAGGGTGTTGTAAAAGGCTTCTACATAGGGGGTTGTGTAGTTGCCGAAGCCCCCCTTGATGTGTCCCTGGTACAGCTTTGTCAGGGGTTCTCCGCGCATGCGGGCAGCGGTGAGCGGTTCAAGTTCAAACTGGGTGTTGAGCCCGCGCGGCCTAATGGCATAGGTAAACGATGGCTTGACCTGTAGGGTGTCGTCAATGCGGGGGTTGTCGTTGATTTTGAAGGCATCCGATACGGTGGGCTGGTAAGGTGCTACCACGCGAATCTCTTCAATGTCCATTGGCCGCTGTCCGAATAGCGGGGCAGAGGCTATCAGCATCACGAAGCTGCTGAGCATCAGGATTCTGAAAATGGGCTTTATATTCATGGGCTGTTTGTTTTTCCTTTTTGAAAGCAGTGCCTTGATTAAAACGCGTTTCTTCCGAGGTCAATCTCCACGGGTTCGTTTTTCGGGGTCTGGTTTTGGATCCGTTCCTGTTCAAGGATTGCATCCAGTTTTTGGATGGCCTCCGAGCGCAGGTCCTCGCCTTCGTAGTTGTCGATAATGCTCTGCAGGGTATGTTTGGCCTGGAAAACATTATCAACGGCCAGGTAGTTGTCGGCAAGGAGGATGAAGGTCTTGGCAAGCCAGTAGTCGTAGGCTGACATATTGTTGAGGAAATCGAAGATCATTTTCTCTGATTGCCCGTAGTTCCCAGCACGGTATTCAATTAAAGCCAGGTAATACATTGCCTCGGCAGCGGTTTCGTTTTCGGCAATGTTCATGGCACTGCTGAAACTTGTTCTGGCCTGGGCCATGCGATTGAGTTCCAGTGCTGAATTCCCTGAGATCAGATGGGCTTCCTGCTGCACCTCGCGTGGAGTTTTTTCGTTGGCAAGCACTGTTGAGGCTAGCGCAAGGGTCTCTTGGTAGCGTTGCAGGCGGAATTGTGACCTCATCTGGCCGATTTGGGCCTCCAGTTTATTGCTTGGCAATTCAGCCACTTCTTCCAGTTTTCGATAAGTGGTCAGGGCTGCCGCATAGTTCTGCTGGCGGAACTCGATGGTGGAAGCCCGCAGCAAGGAATTTTCAGTAAACCTCGATCTGGGCCTGCTGATGACATAATTATAGCCTGTAAGGGCCTGAGGAAGGTTACCTGCCCGATAATCACATTCAGCAAGGTAGAAATGGGCATTGATTGTAAAGATGCCGCTTGGGAACCTGTCGAGGTAGTTGCTGAAGCTACGGGAGGAGTTCTCACAGTCGCCTTGCATATAACGGTTCTCCGCGGCAATATAAGTAAGCGAGTCTTGTTGGGCCGTGGTAATATTGGCAAATCCAAGCCCTTCAGAGAATCGGATGAATTCTTCGACACGGTCGAGGCTCACATAAATGTTGCGGATGGCAAGCAGGGCTTCCTGTGATTCGGGTGTGCCCGGGTAGCGGTTGACGACTTCTTTAAATATCTGCAGGGCTTGGTCATCGCGACTGGTGTTAAAATAAATGAGCCCTGATTTCAGCATTGCACTCTTAACATAACTGCTGTTGGGATGCTGTGAGATGACCTGCCCGAAGAAGTTCATGGCCTGATCATTGTTGTCGAGCGTGAGCCATGAATTTGCAATTTCGTACAAGGCATCGTCGTGATAGTTGGAGGAAGGGAAGCGCTGGATGAGCCCCTGCATGGTGCTGATCTTGTTCTCAAATCGCCCCATTACCCCCTGCACCAAGCCTTTCTGGAAGATGGCATAGTCGGTGTCGAGAACAGCCAGGCGGATGGCCTGGTCATAGTAGTCAAGAGCAAGGGGGTATTCCTTAGAGATGAAATAGCTATCGGCAATCCTCAGGGTTGCATCATTGATTAGGCGGGGTTCTTCCTTAGTGCCTGTCAGGAACTTGCGAAAGGCGGTAATGGCGCGGGCGTAGTTCTTGTTTTTAAAGTGGCCGTACCCTATGGTGTAGTTAGCCCTGTTGTATACCTCCAAGGGGAAGGCTTCCTGTGAAATGAGGAAGCGCTCCATGGTCGAGATTGATTCGGTGAATTTTTCCTGGCGGTAAAGAGCTTCTCCCTTCCAGTAGAGGGTTTGTGCTGCCATGCTCAGGTTGTCGGGATATCTTGCCGATTTGTCAAAGTGAGTCACGGCACCTGCAAAGTCGCCGTTGTTGAAGAGCTCTACCCCGCGGTAGTAGGCGATACGCTGAAATGCTGAACGCAAACGGGGAGCGTTGATTTGGATCTTTTCTATGGAAGCCATGGCATCGCGATAATTGTGGGTGGTCAGGTAGATATCTACCAGGTAGCGGTAAGCTTCCTCTATGCGTTCAGAACGCGGATATTCCTCAATGTAACGCTGGAAGGAGAGGATGGCTTCGTTATAGGGGTCAATGGCCAGCTCATACGATAGTTTGGCATAGTTAAAAAGGGCGTCTTCGGCAATGGCATCATCGTGTTTGTTCTGGAAGGCTGCCATGAAGGCATTGCGGGCGAAACGCTTTTGGTCGGTTTTCAGGTATGCATCGGCCAGATGGTAATGGGCATTCTGGGCCATGGCGTCACTGCCCGAGATCACCTTGTCGAAATGGTTGATGGACTTGCTGTAGCGACCTGCACTGTAATAGGCAAATCCCATCTGGTACTGGTCGTCGCGGGTAATGCGCTGGGGGCTTTGCTCGAAATAAGTCTCCAGATAGGGTAAAGCCCTTTGGTAGTCCCCTTTTCTGAACCAGGCTTCGCCCATGAGTTTTGCTATCTCGGGCCCTCGCCTTGCCGTGGCTTCTTCAAGGAGGGGTTCGGCATAGTTCAGCAAGAGATCGTATTCTTCCTGCATATAGTAAATATGGGTGATATAATAAGGAACCACCGATCCAAAGGTTTCATCGTTTTCAAGTTCGCTGAAAGTTTCCAGTGCTGAGGGGAGATCTCCATCCAGGTAGTCCATATGCCCGTGGTAATAAGATGCAGGGGGGTAATAGCGCGAGTTGGGGTTCCTAATCTGGCTGAACATCTGACGAGCCCCATTATTGTCATTGGTCATGAACAAACTGTATCCCCTTTTGAAATAATACTCCTCACGTGAGGAGGGATTCAGCTCCCGAACATTGACGCTGGCAAACCAGCGTGAGGCATCGCGATACTTCCGGTCGCGGTACTTGACATTCCCCAGCTGGAAACGCGCCTGGTTTTGTTGTGGATGGGATGGGTGCTGATCGACAAAGGACAGCAGCAGCGCTTCCGCATCGGGGTTAAACAACTCGGCAGCACACACTCCTGAATAGTAGAGGGCGCTGACCCGTACTTCGTTGTGTGGGTCACTGATCTGGTTTGTGATCTGGTCGAACAACTCACGGGCAGCCCCAAACTTCTCTTTTTCAAAAAGATCAATGGCCAATCGGTAGGTGGCATCGGGATCGTCGTGAACAGGAGTCTTCTGGGCAAAGCCGGCAATGGGGAATAGCAGGGCCAGCATCAGCAGGAGTGTAAAGATCTTTCGGATCATCATGTTTAACGGGTTGTTGGTTAAAGCTTTCAAATGGTCTCCCTAAAAATACAAAAGAAAAGGCAGGTCTGTAAGCCGGGTTCTGTATTCCGCCGAAGCGGACTCCCTGTCATTTGTCTGGGCTGTGGCTTGCGCAACAGCTCTAACGGCCTACCCTCCGGGATTGGGCGAGCTACCCTCAAGCCCCGGTATATTTGGCCTTTCAACGCATAAGGTTTACCCCCCGCTACAGTCACCTGTAGCGGTCGTGAGCTCTTACCTCACGTTTTCACCCTTACCTGACCCGCAATGCGGAATGCAGGCGGTTGTTTTCTGTGGCCCTTTCTCGCAGCCCGCCTGGGGCGGACTGGCTTCCCGTTAGGAAGTATGCTGCTCTGTGTTGCCCGGACTTTCCTCCTGCTGCCTGGGCAGCAAGCGACAAGACAACCTGCCTTTTCAATGATCGTAATTAAATTTTTTAATTCATTTTCCCTTTGGGCGCCTTGTCTTGTGTGCATTGGCCAAACCAAGGAAACACTAAAAGCGCCTTATTTGTTCCTGTAAAAAAATACCTCCGTTGCCCCCATGCCATAACGGGCATAAGCTGCGTCATAAAACTCAACGCCGGGGGTATTCCTCAAATATCTCAGGATCTCATTCTTCAGAGTGCCGTTGCCTACCCCGTGGATAAAGATCATCTTTGACATTTTTTCCACTTCTGCTTGTTCCATACAGCGGCGGAAATAATCCATCTGAATTTTGAGCATCTCCACATTGGAGAGTCCTGATATGCTGTCTGAAAGCTCGGTTATGTGCAGGTCAACTTCAGCTATACGGTCATCCACCTTGTGCTTGTCGAGTAAGCTTTCCACTTTTGGTGTATTATCCTGCTTTCGTGTTCCTGCCGTGATCTTTTCGTTCAAGAACTTGATGTTTTCCGTCGTGACTTCTGTCCCTTCAGCCTTGATTGCCAGGTCCTCCAGGAGTGCCAGAGGAACCATCATAGCCTTTTTTCGCAGCAATGCGTCAAAGGGGAAGCTGTCCTCCTTATAAATCTTGACAGGCTTGAATGAAATGCTTGCGGAAGCCGGTTTTACAGGAACGGTTTTTCCCGGCCCGAAAAACATAATCTGCACCAGCCCATTCGGCCAGTCTTCAATCTGGTTTCGCTCGTCTTGCCGGATGAATAGTTTTGAGTCGGCTTCAACAAAGCCGTATTCTATCCCATGGAAGTTGCCCGAACGGTTCAGGTAAATCCCAAAAAGCATCTCCGAATCGGTGTGGTTCACCAGGTAAAAGTCGAGGGGGCTCTGCAGCAGCTGCTCCTGATCAGCGGGCACAATGGCCAGGTAGGCCCCTGCGGCTATTTGTCCCAGCTTATTGGGCACCGAAAATAAGGGCGACTGATCGGGATTCGCGACCTCATCTTCCTCTTCGATATGACGGGTCATATCGGCCATGGAATCACCCACTTTAAGCAGGTCGGTCAAGGCATAGGGTATTTCAAATCCGTCTTCGATGGAAACGTAGGCTATCTTTTCATCCACAATGCGTGCGATGACCCCGCCTCCTTTTTCATTCAAAAATGCGACCCTGTCGCCTGGTTTAAACTTCATAGTGTGTTCCCGTACTTATCCTAAACCCCACCTTAATAACGTCACAAGAGTTCAGTCAATATATGCGCTACAAAAATTATACAAAATTAACATAAATAGCGCTTGAAGGGCCTGCTTTTCACCAAAATCCCTTCCATTATTTATATGCCCCCTGTCTGATAAATTTCTTTCAAAAACGATTTGCCAAAACAAAAGTTTTTAATTTTGAGGAATTTCAGGTCCCCTGCGTTTTGTTTCAGGTAAGGCCGTTTACGGAAAGCGCCCCTATTGCATGCAGCGAAAGTTTTTGAAAAACCTGGTTTTACTACTGGTCCTCAACCTTCTGATAAAACCATTCTGGATTTTAGGCATTGACCGAGCGGTGCAAAACACTGTAGGGGCATCTGAGTATGGCTTTTATTTTGCCATCCTCAACTTCTCCTTTTTGTTCAATATCTTGCTCGACTTTGGAATCACCAATTTCAACAATCGAAACATTGCTCAGAACAACCATTTGTTGGGAAAGCACCTGCCCAATATTTTCGTTTTAAAGACGGCTTTGTTTGTCGGTTACCTGATCTTTTCCTTCGTGAGCGCGCTCTTTATCAACTACAGCAGCGAACAGTTGCTCATGCTGGCCCTGCTGGCTTTCAACCAGTTCCTGTTGAGCTTTATCCTTTACCTGCGTTCGAACCTTAGCGGATTGCACTTGTTTCGTACCGACAGCCTCATATCAGTATTAGACAGAACTCTCATGATTATCATTGTTGGGGTGCTGCTCTGGGGAAATGTGGTGCAAGAGTTCAAAATCAAGTATTTCGTATTTGCACAAACCTTTAGCTATCTGCTGACGTTTGGCATTACCTTCATCATTGTCCTGCGAAAGGCAGGCACAACAATTTTCAAGCTTCACTGGGATCTGCCCTTTATGCTGATCATCATCCGCAGGAGCTTGCCTTATGCGCTGCTGGTGCTGCTGATGACCTTTTACAACCGGGTGGACAGCGTTATGCTCGAGCGCCTTTTACCCGAAGGGGCCAAATACAGCGGCATTTATGCATCAGCCTATCGTTTGCTGGATGCGGTAAACCAATTTGCATACCTGTTTTCTGTCCTACTGTTGCCAATCTTTGCGCGTATGATAAGCCACAAACAAGAGGTCCAGGGCATGGTGAGGCTGGCTTTTACCCTGGTAATAACCCCCGCGGTTATTGTTGCAATAGGTTCTTTTTTATACGCAAGTGAAATCATGCATATGCTTTATCCAATTCACCCTGGGGAAAGCGCGTTCGATTTTGCCTTCCGCATGGATGCCTCCAGCCGTGTTTTTGCCCTTCTGATGCTTTGCTTCATTGGCACGTCTACCAATTACATATTCGGGACCTTGCTGACCGCCAACGGAAGTCTGAGGCAACTGAACCTGATTTCCCTTTCGGGAATGATCATCAATATTGGTCTGAACCTTTGGCTTATCCCAAAGCACCAGGCCATTGGATCGGCCTTTGCGAGCTTGGTGACCCAGAGCCTGGTAGCCCTCGCTCAAGTCATTGTTGTTTTCAGGATCTTCAGGATGAAACCCAAGAAGGCATTTATTTGGCGCCTGTTCATGCTGATTTGCGGAGCCTTGATCATTGGCCTCCTCAGCCAGTTGCTTCCTTTCCACTGGTTTGTTAACCTGACCATTATGGGTTTGGTTAGCCTCATGCTTGCCATGATGATCCGTTTCTTTCGCATCGGCCAATTTGTTCGCATCATGCGATTCGGTGAACAACCTGATGTCCAGTCATCATAAGGCTAGGTTTCAAAAAGCCTGAAACTGCATTTTTGCTTATCTTTGGCGTGGCATAAATAAAACGCACTGCCTTTCGTTTTTTTTGTTAAACAGACCCAAACATCAATCAAATGGACCAAAGCAAAAAGGATTTTGATTCAACCAATGTCTTCCTCTTTGTCATCCGCTGGTGGAAGCATTTGGCAATCATTGGTTTTTTGGCTGCGCTTGCAGGGGTGATCTTCTCGGGACCCCGTTTCATTACCCCAATGTATGAATCGACAGTTACTATGTTTCCCACCTCCACTTCCAGTATCTCCCGCGCAGTGTTGGGCGGCCCCGGGACTTATGGACAGGACTTCCTGCAATACGGTGGTGTGGATGATGCCGAACGTCTGCTGCAGGTGCTTGGCTCGGTGGCTATCCGCGACCGGGTGGCAGAACGCTATAACCTGATGGACCATTACGGCATTGGGTCTGAAGAACAATACAGGCGTACGCGCCTGATAAAAACCTATGCTGAGAACATCTCTTCACGCCGCACCCAATTCGGGGCTGTGGAAGTCTCTGTTCGCGATAAGGACCCTGTGATGGCGGCCGATATAGCCAATGCTATTGCTGCCCTTGCCGACTCAGTGCAGAACGAGATGCGTTATCAACGAGCCCTTCAGGCCTATGAAGTGGCTAGAAGCAATTATGAGGAATTGCGGGGACAACTGCGCGTGACAGAAGACTCCCTTAGAAAGGTCATGCAGGCTGGTGTATACGATTTCGAAGGGCAGACCTCTATGCTTACCCAGCAACTGGCCATAGACCTTTCCGCCGGAAACCAGCGTGGGGTAAGGGCCATCGAAGAGCGGCTTGATGCTCTAAGCGAAGGCGGCGGGGCTTATCTGTTTCTCTCCAACAACCTGCAGGCCATCAGCAGCAACCTGGTGGCGTCGCAGCGACGAATGCAGGAAGCTAAAACCGACCTTGACAACTTCCTGAACTTTAAGTTTATTCTCGATCCCGCTTTTGAAGCAGAGCGAAAAGTATACCCCACCCGCTGGCTTATTGTATTCCTGTCGGCCTTCGGGGCCACCTTTATGGGGATCATTGCCCTGATGGTTTTCGAAAACCTAGTGTCGAAAGGCATCATTGCCGAAAAGAAATCCGCAGGGAAAAAACCTGAATAGCGTGGAGGAGCAGCAAAAGCAAAAAATGCTTTACCGCTTCGGCCTGTGGTTCACAGTGCTGAACATCGTCCTGATGGTCAACGGGCATTACTGGCTTTCGGCCATTCCCATAGCACTGGGCATCATGCTGCTGTTTTTCTTTTCAATCGATAAGCTTCTGCTGATGATTGTGTTTCTAACTCCTTTCACCTTTAAGTTCGAGATTGAGCAATTAGGGGTCACCATCAATATGCCTACCGAGCCGCTTATTGTAGCCGCAATGCTTTTGTTCTTCCTGCGGATGATCCACGAACCCGTTTACGACCGCAGGGTGCTGCGCCATCCTATTACCATCGTTCTGCTTCTGAACCTGATCTGGATGTTCATCACGTCTGTTACCAGCGAACTTCCCCTGGTCTCATTCAAATATTTTGCATCCCGCCTTTGGTTCGTGGTTACCTTTTTCTTCCTTACCGTATTGTTGTTTAAGGAATATAAAAACTACAAGCGCTTTCTTTGGTATTTCGGGGCAGCATTGGCCCTTGTGGTGATTGTGATCACTGTGAAGCACTCGGCCTTTAGCTTTGAACGGATGGTGGGTACCTGGATTGTGTCCCCGTTCTTTAACGATCATACCAACTACTCTTCGACCCTTGCCCTAGTGGCTCCCTTTTTCCTGGTCATGGCCTTTAACAAGGAATACAGCCCCCTGCGAAGAACCGGTGCAGCATTGCTTTTCCTGATCTTTTGCATGGGCATTCTTTTCAGCTATAGCCGTGCTTCCTGGTTAAGTCTCATGGTTGCGTTTTCAGGCCTGGTCATCCTGGTGATGAAAATTCCCTTCAGATGGCTGCTTGGCGGGTTTGTGCTCCTGTTGGCCACCGTCTTTACCTTTCAAACCCAGATCATCATGCAGCTGGAGCGCAATACCCAGGAGTCTTCAGGGGACTTCCAGGAACATGTCAAGTCCATTACCAACATTTCTTCAGACGCCTCCAACCTCGAACGCATCAACCGTTGGCGCAGCGCCTTCCGGATGTTTGATGAGCGCCCTGTCGTGGGATGGGGGCCGGGGACCTATCAGTTTGTTTATGCACCCTTTCAGCGCTCAGAAGACTTCACCATCATCACCACCAACTTTGGCGATCTGGGGAATGCCCACAGCGAGTATATCGGCCCACTGGCGGAAAGCGGATTGCCCGGAATGCTTCTTTTTATTGCCCTGGCCTTGCTTGTGTTGAAAACGGGGGTAGACCTTTGGAAAAAAGCTCCGTCCCGCGAGATGCGGTTGATGGCCCTGGGCATTACCCTTGGGTTTATTACCTATTTTGCACACGGGGTGCTCAATAATTTTCTGGATACAGACAAGGCCTCGGTGCCCTTCTGGGGTATGATGGCCATGCTTGTCTCTCTGGATGCTTTTTACAAACCTAAAGACAGTGGCTAGCCAGGTGAAGAATCCTGAATTATCTCAAAAAGTCATGGACAGTTCTTTGGCAGCTAGGCATAAAACCTTAATTTTACTGCCCAAAATCTGCTTGTCATGAACCATACCCTGAAGACCCTTCTGAGCCATAAAACCATCCGCAACTACAAAAGCGACCCCATTCCTGATGATATGCTCAGCCATATCCTGGAAGCTGGCTTTCGCGCCTCCACCACGGGAAATATGCAGGTTTACAGCGTGATCGTCACGCGTGATGAGGAAAGGCGCAAGGAATTGTGCCAACTTCATTTCGGACAAAAAATGGTGGAACAAGCACCTGTGTTGTTGACCTTTTGCGCCGACTTTAATCGCTTCAACAAATGGTGCCGTCAGCGCGAGGCTGAACCCGGTTACGATAACTTCCTGTCATTTTTTACTGCCGCCATCGATGCGCTACTGGTAGCCCAAAATGCCTGTGTGGCTGCAGAATCTTTCGGTCTGGGCATCTGTTACCTGGGGACAACTACCTATCAGGCCGACAAGCTGATCGATTTCTTCAACTTGCCCGAAGGTGTGATGCCCATCACCACGGTAGTGCTAGGTTACCCCAATGAAGATCCCGAAAAGGTCGACAGGCTCCCGGCTGAAGGGGTGGTCCATTACGAAACCTATAAGGATTATCTGGCCGAAGACATCGACCGCATTTATCACGAGAAGGAGCGCTTGCCTGAAACCGCCCGCCTCATCAAGGAAAATGAATTGGATAACCTTGCCCAGATCTTCGCCTATAAGCGATACAGCAAAAAGGACAACCTTCAATTCAGCAAGGTGTTCCTTGACGCCATTACCGATCAGGGCTTTATGAACCACAAAGAATAATAAAGTGAAGGCCTCTAGTCTTCCGCTCCCTTTTCACCGATAAAATACTGCTCCTTGTGCTTGAAGAGCACGTTGAAGGTAGTTAGTGAGCCGTATATCCGTGTGATGTATTGTTGTAGGTTGACCTTCTCGTTATCTTCGAGTTTCTCGTTGCTGTTGATGCGCTGTTCAAGGACTCTCAAGCGGTCGCGCACCAGCACAATCTTATGGAAAAAGCTGTCGATGGGAATCTCCTTGGGCTTGAGTTCAGACGATGCAGGCTTCAGGATCAGGGTGCCTTTTTTCCAGCGGTCAGCCATTTCTACAGTCTCTGGAAAATCAACATAGCGCCGCAGCACCCCTGTAAATACCTTCTCCAGGTCTGCAAGGCTGATGGAGGGGGCTCTGCCTCCCTGATCCGTAACTTTCGATTCCTCCACAAGTTTCAGGCCCTGGAAATTGCGGGCAATTTCCTTGTCGCCGCGGTTCATGAAGAATATTGTTAGGGTCGTGAGATTGGCATTGGTGATTACTCCAAGGCCAAATTGCGAATGCTCAACTTTGGTACCGATGACAAAAAGGTCTTGTTCCATAGGATAATGATTGCTCGTTAAGGTTAGTACTTGAAACTGCTGCCCCCGATGAACTCTCTCAGGATGGAAGTAGGGGGGATGTCGGCGGGGTCAATGGGCTTGAATAGCGAAAGCAGTCGGTTGAGGCGCATAACCTCTTGGCGGATTTGTTCATTTGCGGCGCGTTCAGGCTTAAGGATGGCTGGCGCATAATGGGCAAAGACCGCAATTTCGTAAATCAGCGCAGAATTGAAAATGGCGTGTGCGCTTTCCTGGAAAGGGAAAATACTCTTATATTCATTTTGCATCACATCGGGCCAGCGCGTGATGGTTTCGTTGAAGTCGTAACCCCTGAACAGGTGATCGCGCACCAATCGACGGATCAACCGGTGATCAGAAGTAGAGAAGGGCAGATGGTCATGGATGTTCAGGGTGCTCAGCGCAGAAACATATAGGCGGTAGGATTCAATGTCCATCACGTCTTTCCACATCTGGGGGTTCAGCCCGTGGATCCCCTCTACGATTACATAGGTTTCGGGGCCAATCACGGTGGCTTCAGGAGAAGGTACAGAACCCTTGCCGTCAAACATGTATTTGGGAAGGTGCACAGAATTGCCCGCAATAAGGTCGTTGATGTTCTGCCGGAAAAGCTCCAGGTCGAGGGCAGTGATCAACTCAAAGTTCTTAATCCCGCTTACAGGATCGTCAGGAATGGCATCGTGGGGCAAATAATAATTGTCGAGCGAGAGAATCAAAACACTTTTGCCCAACACCTTAAGCTCTATGGCCAGGCGGTTGGCTGAGGTGGTTTTTCCCGATGAGGTTGGGCCTGCAAGGAAAATGACCCTGGGCTTCAGGGGGTGGGATATGATGTTGTCGGCAATTCGTGAGAATCTGCGCGCCTGGTACACCTCAGCAATTTTGATGAATTCAGGAAGTTCACCCCGCGCAATGACATCATTCAGCTCGGCTACACTCGAAATGCCCAGTTGCATCATGGCTTCTTCGGTTTGGTCAAAGCGCCTGAAGTATTTGCTGTGCTCCAGCTTGGCAGGCATCACCCTGTCGAAGAAATCAGGGTCGGCTACAAGGAAAAACCCATCTTTGAAACGGAACAACCTGAAGTCTTCAAGCTTGTCGTAATGCTCCCGCAAGCTGTTGATGAACAGTTCACTCATTCCGTTGATGTGGGCCAGATGAAGGCCTTGCATGGCTTGGGGACAAACTCCCCTTGATCCCAGCAGGTGGGTGATGTCGCTGCGTTTGTTTGCCTCAAAATATGTAATGATCTGCTCTGGAGACAGGGACTCCTGGGTAATGCTTACCTTTTCACGGATCAGCCTGTTCATTCGGGTCCTGATGCGCTGCAGGTCCTCATCCGTAGGCACATAGTGTTTGAAATATCCGTAAACTCCCCCCGGAATGCTGTAAGCAATGTAATAAGGCTCGTCTTTCAGTATTTGGGCGCTGGCCATGTTGAACAGCACCAACAGGGGTTCCATCAGGTTACGGAATGAAAGCTTGAAATATCCCGAAAGGGTATGTGCCTGGGGCTCGATCTGTGTCATACTATTGAATACAAAGTGTTTTGGATTTACCTTGTCAAATATCTTGCCAGGAAAAACCACCTGCAAAGATAATGCTTTCGGGGCGGTTTTCCGATTACAAACCAACCCTAACCCTCCCCTTGATTTAAAAATTCAAATAATTCGCCGCCTTTGTTTAGGTTTTTGAAAATGGTTCTTTAAATTTGTCGGTTGTAAACAGGAAAAGAGTCATGTACCCAAATCCACCCAAAATGATCGATTTATCCACCACTTATATGGGCCTTTCGCTTCGAAGCCCCGTTATCGTAGGTAGTTCTGGCCTTACACGAAGCATCGACAACCTGAAGGAAATTGAGGCCCACGGGGCTGGTGCCGTGGTGCTCAAATCGCTTTTCGAAGAGCAGATCAAGTTTGAGATCCGTAAAGTGTTTTCCTACGACGATATGGTTAGTGCCTATACCGAGGCCGACGATTACATCCGCAACTATGCACGCACCCATGCCCTCGACGAATACCTGAACCTGATCCGTGAAGCTAAAAAGGCCATCACCATCCCTGTCATTGCCAGCATTAACTGCGTAAGCGCTGAAGAATGGACCAGCTTCGCCAAAAACATCGAAGAAGCAGGAGCCGACGGCCTTGAGCTAAACATCTTTGTGGTGCCGTCCGACGTGGATATGGAAGGCAGTCAGTATGAAAAACTGTACTTTGATATCGTTGAAAAGGTCAAAAAGGAAATCAATATTCCCCTTGCGCTGAAGATTTCCTCTCATTTCTCAGGTTTGGGCAATATGGTAAAGAAACTTTCGTGGACAGGGGTAAAAGGGATCGTGCTGTTCAATCGTTTTTTCAATCCCGACATTGACATCGAGAAGATGCGCATGAGCGCTGGAAATATCTACAGCACCCCCGATGAGATCACCACTTCCCTGCGCTGGATTGGCATCCTGGCAGGCCGCGTTCAGACCGACCTCTGTGCCTCAACAGGGGTTCACGATGGCAAAGGCGCCATCAAGCAGTTACTGGCAGGCGCCAAAGCAGTGCAGGTATGCTCTACCCTTTACAAGAACGGATTCGGGCAAATTGAACGTATCCACGAGGAAATGAAGGAGTGGATGTCAGGCAATGGATTCACCAAGCTTAGTGAATTCGATGGCAAGATGAGCTTCAAAAAGGGTGAACACCCCGGAGCCCTCCAGCGCGTGCAGTTCATGAAGCACTTCGCAGGGATCGATTAAGCAAATGAAGAATTTAAAATAAAAAATGGCCGGGGCATTTTCCGGCCATTTTTTTGATGCCTATTGTTGTGCAAAGACTTTTTTTAGCAGTTCAGTAACCCGTGCTGCGGGGTCCCGCCTGATTTTGGCCTCTTCTTCCGCTACCATGAGGAACAGCCCGTCGAGGGCCTTGTTGGTAGCGTAGTCGGCCAGGTCGGTATTTACTTTGTTGAGGTTGGGTGATAGGGTGGCAATTGTATTGTAGGCGTTGGTCAGTTCTGCCCAGGCATTTTGGGCTCCTACGCTGTTGAGCGAACGGATCACATCGGGCTTAAACGCGCTGTAAAGCTGGCTGTAGGTCCTGTCGTGCAAGTAATTGGTGGCGGCGTTCTGTCCCCCGCGCAAAATGCCCCAAGCATCCTGAATGGTGATGTCGCGGATGGCATTGGTGAAAATGGGCCGTGCATTCACGGCAGCTTGCTCTGCAGCACGGTTCAGCCGCAGCACAAATTCGTTCAAAAGAGGTCTGAGCAGCGCCGAATTCTGCATGTAGTTCATGGCTCCCGCTGCCTCGGCGGGAAAGGGGATCTTAATGGCATCGTTGCCAAAATAGCCATTTTCCTTGTTGGTTGCCAACACCGCATTGACGGCGCCAATGGTCAGCGCTTCACGTAAACCGCTGGCTACTTCAGCCTCGCTCATGGGTAGGCTGATAAGTTCTTCACAACTATTTACACTCATACTGAAAAAACCGATGACCGCAAATAGCAGGATCACAGGCCGGCTGTACAATCTTTTCATAAGGCTCTTTATTAAAGGTTTATATTGTTCGTCGTTTCTCGATTTTCTTCAAATTTACCCATAATTCCCAAAACTGTAATTTAATTTTTTCCCCCTGGCATCTTGGGTGCGCTTTTCATAAGGGTTTTGATTTGGCACAACAGTGCTTTATCAAATGGATACTCAAGCCCCGTCATTCATTATGGACCATCAAAGGATTATACCTGCATCGTTTTTTTCAATCCCCGATAAACCAAATCAATCATTTTGTCCCCATGCCTCTTCAGTTCTTTTTTGATGCGCTACTTCTGGTACTGGTTTGGTTTTTTTGAAGATGGTTCTAGTGTTAATTTCAAGCATCTAGATGCCTTTATGCTTCCATAAACAAAATGTAAACTTTTTTGTTATTCCTACTTGGCCAACAACTTACTCGTTGTCCTTTTGAATTAAATTAACTGAAAAACAGAAAATTAAAGAACGACATGTCGAAAAAACAAGAAAGCAAAAAACAAAGCATGCGTCCCATGCTCGTTGCTTTTGGAATCATTGCACTGGCCCTTGGCGCCTATGCCATCTTCAGCAATACCCAAAAAGATGTGAATGAGGAAGTAGTTGTGGTAAACACCGAAGAAAGCCTGGTGACTGTATTGAACGAAGGAAACTTCAAGCAGATAACTGATCAGGGTGTGGTTTTGATCGATTTCTGGGCCACCTGGTGTCCTCCCTGCCGTATTCAAAATCCCATTGTGGAAGATGTTGCTGCTGAGATCGGCGACAAGGCCCGCATCGCCAAACTTGATGTGGACCAAAATGGCCGTTTGGCTGCTTTGTATGAAGTGCGCAACATTCCAACTCTGATCATCTTTAAGGATGGCGAGCCTGCGCGCCGCTTTGTCGGGGTTACCCAGAAAGAAACCCTCCTTGAGGCCATCAACGAACTTCTTTAATTACGCATCCCGAAACATTAATCAATTTTTTCATATGGAACATTTAACTTTAGAATCATTCAAAACCAAAGTGTTTAACTTTGAAGAAAACAAAGAATGGAAATTTGAAGGCGAAAAGCCTTGTATCATTGATTTTTACGCCGACTGGTGCGCGCCCTGCCGTATGGTAGCACCCGTACTGGAAGAACTTTCGAAAGAATACGACGGTAAAGTGGATATCTACAAAATTGATACTGAAGCTGAGCAGGACCTGGCTGCCTTGTTTGGAATCCGGAGCATCCCTTCTATCTTGTTTGTGCCTATGAACGCACAGCCCCAGATGGCCCAAGGCGCCCTGCCCAAGAATGCCCTCGAGCAAGCCATAAAGGAAGTACTCGCCGTTGAAAAATAGTTTTGGTTTGGTGGTAAGCCTGGTGCAGCTTCTGGCTGCCCCGGGCTTTTTTTAATGAGAATCTACGATGGAACGACAATCCACAGAAAATAAAACGGACCTGCACAATAGGAAATTTCCCTTCCGGGTGTCCTCACGTCCCTATTTATGGATCATCGCGGCCTTTACTGTAATTGGAGTGGCTGGCGGCTTGATTTATTACTTAAAGGTTGGCTGCAACACGGGTGGCTGTATGATCACCTCTAGCCCTTATATGAGTATGATATGGGGCGGACTGGTTGGATATCTGATACCAGATTTTTTTGTAAAACAAGAAACCGGGTCTTAATCCCGGTTTTTTTATTTAGGCGCTATCTTATAGAGGTATATCCCGATCAGTCCGAAAACGAGGTTGGGAATCCATACCGAGGGCAGGGGGTGCAGGTTGCCCTTGGTGGCAAATGTAGTGGAAATCTGCATAAATAAAATAAAGGCAAAGCTGAAGGCCAACCCTGCTCCCAGGTGCAACCCGATACCACCCCTGGCCTTGCGGCTCGAAAGCGACACCCCGATCAACGTCAGCACCAGCGTGGCAAAGGGGAAGGCCGTCCGTCTGTACATCTCCACTTCGTAAAACTTTACGTTCTCTGAGCCTTTCAGCCGTTCGTTGCGGATATAATCCCTCAGTTCGGTGTAGTTCATAGTCTCCATCTCCTTCAGGTTCTGGATGAAGTCGCGCGGAGTGAAGGGTAACACGGTGTCGAGGCGATTGCCAAACGAAAGCTCTTCCTGCATCCCGGTGATGGTGCGCACGTAATAATTCTCAATGCCCCAGCTCCCGTTGATGCTGTCCCAGCGAATGTTGTCGGCGCTCATCTTGTACACCAGCTTCCCTTCTTCGATCTTCTCCAGCGAAAAACGCCAGCCAATGCCGCTGCGGTCATTGTACGACTCCATGAAAATAAAGGTCCCGGGCCTTACCTGCATGTGGATGTTACGCTCCCTGAAGGCTGGCGGGTTTTTTATGTACACAGCCTCAAAATCAAGGCGCTTCTTATTGGCAGGCGGAATGATGATGTTGGCCAGGTAAAAGGTGAGTAGCCCCAGGAAAAGGGCCGAGATCAGGTAGGGAACCATCAGCCGCTTGAAACTCAGGCCTGAACTCAGCATGGCGACAATTTCTGTGTTTGTGGCCAGGCGCGATGTGAAAAAAATTACCGCAATGAAGGTGAACAGGGGACTGAACAGGTTGATGAAATAAGGGATGAAGTTCAGGTAGTACGAAAAGATAATCTCCTTCAGCGGGGCTTGCTTCTCAATGAAATCGTCGATTTTTTCCGAAAAGTCAAAAACGATGACGATCACGATGATCAGGGCCATAGCAAAGAAGAAGGTCCCCAAAAATTTCTTGATGATATACCAGTCGAGTTTTTTCACCGGGCTGATGCCTGTATGGTAATGTGATTATTTGCTTCTTATTCTCAACGGCTCAAAGTTACGCTTATTTTACAATCGTTGGCTGAGGCGTTTAACCGCGCTCGTCTTCCAGGAGCTGAAATCGCCTTCTGAGATATGCTGCCCTGCCTGTTTTACAAGCTCGAGGTAAAAGCTCAGGTTGTGCATAGTGGCAATCATGGGCCCCAGCATTTCATTGCCTACGAAAAGGTGCCTCAGGTAGGCCTTGCTGTAATGATGGTCAACATAAGCTGTGCCATTGGGGTCGATGGGGCTGTAGTCGTCCTTCCATTTTTGGTTGCGGATGTTGATGATGCCTTCGCTGGTGAACAGCGTGCCGTTGCGGCCGTTACGGGTGGGCATCACACAGTCGAACATATCCACCCCCAGGGCAATACTCTCGAGGATATTCACGGGGGTGCCCACCCCCATCAGGTATCGGGGCTTGTTCTGGGGCAAAATAGCACAGACCAGTTCGGTCATCTCATACATTACTTCTGCGGGCTCACCCACCGACAACCCGCCGATGGCATTGCCTTCGCGCCCGCAGTCGGCTACAAAACGCGCCGACTCTGTCCGCAGGTCCTTAAAGGTGCTGCCCTGCACAATGGGGAAGAGTGCCTGACGGGGGCCGTAATGTCCCTGGCCCGCATCGAAGTGATCGATGCAGCGCTTCAGCCAGGCTTGGGTGATGTTCAAAGATTTTTTGGCATAGTCGTAATCGCATGGGTAGGGCGTACATTCGTCAAAAGCCATAATAATGTCAGCCCCGATTACGCGCTGAATGTCCATCACCCGCTCGGGTGTGAACAAATGGCGCGAGCCATCGATGTGCGATTGAAACGTCACCCCTTCTTCGGTGAGCTTGCGGCGATGGGTCAGCGAATATACCTGATAACCTCCGCTGTCGGTCAGGATGGGCTTGTCCCAGTGCATGAAGCGGTGCAGCCCTCCTGCATTTGACAATACTTCCAGCCCCGGCCTAAGGTATAAATGGTAGGTATTGCCCAGGATGATCTGTGCCTTCACTTCCTCCTCCAGATCGCGGTGATGCATGGCCTTCACCGTGCCCGCCGTGCCCACAGGCATAAAAATGGGGGTTTCTATGCGGCCGTGATCCGTGAGGATAGATCCCCTGCGGGCACTGCTCTCTTTGTCACGCGCACTAATGATAAACTCCATACGCCTTTTCTGAAATTTTCCGCAAAGATAGAAACTATTCCACAGGATTGGGTAATTTTGCAGCTTTCCAAAACCCCGCTTATATCTATGGAGTGGCTCAGGGAGGTCCCGCTTACGTATGATTGGATTCTGCTTTATGCCTTTGGCCTCACAGCCCTCGTCCAGCTGTTCTACTACTGGTTTTTCTTTAGCCGCTTGGCTTTCAAAAAACCACGCAAGCCCTATGACTCCACTCCGCCCGTCACCGTCATTATCTGCGCCAAAAACGAATACCTCAATCTGGAGGAAAACCTGCCCGCCTTCCTCGAGCAGGATTATCCTGACTACGAGGTGCTGGTGATCAACGATGGCTCAGACGACGATACCGAGCTGTTGCTGCACGAATACAAGGGCCGCTTCCCGCGCCTGAGGGTGGTGCAGTTGCAGAAAAACGTCAATTTCTTTTCGGGCAAGAAGTTCCCCCTGGCCATTGGCATCAAGGAAGCCAGGCATAATATGCTGTTGCTTACCGATGCCGACTGCCGCCCTGACAGCCCCCATTGGATTGCCTCCATGGTGTCGGGCTTCGACCCCGCCACGGAAATCGTGCTGGGCTACGGGCCTTACCGCAAAAGCAAGGGACTGCTCAATCAGCTGATTCGCTACGACAGTTTTTTCATTGCCCTTCAATACCTTTCCTATGCCCTGGCAGGACAGGCCTATATGGGCGTGGGACGCAACCTGGCTTACCGGCGCGAAGTGTTTTACAGGGTGAAGGGCTTCACCTCCCACTATAAGGTCGCATCGGGCGATGATGACCTGTTTGTCAACCAAGCCGCCACCCCTCGTAATGTCCGCATCGAAGTCCGCCCCGAAGCACATACCCTCTCCCTTCCAAAGGAGACCCTAGGAAAATGGTTTCACCAGAAACGCCGCCATATGACCACGGGGAAATACTACAGGCCAAAATTCAAATTCCTGCTGGGGCTCTTCAGCCTTTCACAGGCTTTGTTTTATCTCCTTTTTATCATTATCCTTGCCTGCTGCTTTTTTTCAACAATTGCCCTGATTGCCGCGGCAATCTTCGCCCTTCGTATGATAAGTATGTTAATAATTTTTTTCAGGGCAGGAAAAAAGTTAAATCAAAGCCGATTATCTTTATATTCGCCGCTGTTTGATATTATGATGCTGGCGCTGAACCTGATTTTTTCTTTTTCAGCCTTGTTTTACTACAATAACCGATGGAAGTGAAGACCAAGCTTACCGAAAAAGGACAGAAAGACTACCTGCTGGTGAGGGAGGCTGTGGACAAAGGCGACCAACGGGCCTATTCCGAGTTGATGGATCGTTACAAGGACACCATTTATTTCATGCTGCTCAAAATGGCCGGTAATACCGAGGACGCTGAAGACCTCACCGTCGAAGCTTTCGGAAAGGCTTTCAAAAACCTCGAACAATACACCCCCGATTACGCCTTCAGCACCTGGCTTTTTAAGATCGCTTCAAACAACTGTATCGACTTCCTGCGCAAGAAGAAAAAAAACGTGCTCAATTACGAGGCCAACGAAGAACTCAACGAGTCGTATAAGGCCAGCAACCTGCCGTCTGACACCGGCGATCCTGAAGAGAAACTGTTGCGCAGCCAGAAGGTGAAGATGATGCGGGAGGTGGTCGACGGTCTCAAGCCCCGCTACCGGCAGCTTATCGAACTGCGCTACTTCCAGGAACTGAGCTACGAGGAAATCTGCGAAGAGCTGAACCTCCCCCTGGGCACCGTCAAGGCTCAGCTCTTTCGCGCACGCGAGTTCCTCTACAATATCCTCAAGAACTCGAGGGATAACTTCTGAAACCCCGTTTTTTTTCTGAAGCATCCCTGTCGTGGATGTTTACCCGATTATTACAGGGGTGTTTTGGCCCCCCTCCTTAATGGTATCCCCATCGTTCTTGGGCTGTTCTTACACCTTTTAAAGGGGGAGTTAAAACAGCCTAGGAAAGGACTTGGTACGGACTTGGTACGGACTTGGTAGGGAGAAAACCTCCCTTTAGGGTATTGTTAAAGTCATTCCCCAACCCTATGTCGTAATTGCCTGTCAGACGTAAAAAGACCCAGAAAAGGAGTTTGGCAGGCTATTGATTCAACGAAAATAAATAATTAAGAAGAACAGGGAACATATTTAATGAATGTAAATACAATAAATGGTTTTTGTTGTTGATAATGAATGATTAGGTTTTGGGGGTTGAAGGGCTGGGTCAGCTATGGGCAGGGGACTTGAAGGGTATTGAAGGAAATTTGTTAGTTGGGTAGATAACTACGAAGGCCGCTGAAGTCTCAAAATACCATTGATGATGCAGTGATCAGGAGCCGACATTTTTTGCCTTATGGTTTTTGAATTCAGAAAAAGTTTAGTTTTGAGGGTTTGTTTGTTAGCCATGAAAGCCCTTGAAAATGAATAATTTCACCACAAAAATATTTCCAAAATCAAGGATTGCCACCCAGGATATTTGTGCCATGGGGCTGAGGAAACACCACGTGGTGGTTATGATTGAACTGGATGTTACAGCCGCCCGGGCCAAATTAAAGGAACATAAAAAGTGCAGGGAAAGGATCTCATTTTTTGGCTGGCTGATCAAGGCCATCAGTGTCAGTATTAAGGATCACAGGCCGGTTGCAGCCTTCTTGAAAGGAAAACGCAAATTGTTCATATTCAATGATATAAACCTATCTGTTGCCATTGAAAAAGAAATCGCCGGGAACAGAGTGCCCATTCCGCTGGTCATTGAAAATGCCGGTGAAAAAACAATTGAGGCCATCACTGCAGAAATAAGCCAGGCCAAGGAGCAGGTACTGACCGACCAGGATATTGTGCTGCAAAACAAATCAAACAGGTGGGAGCAAATTTATTATGTGTTGCCGGGCTTTGCCAGGCGCTGGTTTTGGCATTATTTAACCAGTCACCCAAGGATAGCATATAAAAAAATGGGGAATGTGGCCATCACTTCGGTAGGGGGGCTGGGTGGCGCAAATGCATGGTTTACACCCATATCGGTTCACCCGGTTTGTTTTGGGATAGGCGATGTTGTGAAAAAACCAGTGGTCATCAACGACAGCATTGAAATCAGGGAAATATTGAACATGACCATTCTGCTCGATCATGATGTGGCGGACGGCATGGAAATGGCCAGATTCATCAAGCGGTTGAAAAATAATATTGAGCAAGGAGTTGATTTGTGACCTTACCTGGTCAGAGGCTGATCTTTCCCTGATCAAGATACCAAAAGTTTGGCCCCACTATTCTTCGGTTCGTTTTTAGATTTTTTATTCCCTGAGGGGGTTATTTATGAAATCTGTTTGGAAATATTTATTTTTACGGACACATGTGGTTTATTTACAATGATCGATTGTTTTTTGATCTATCAATGGCCAGGCAGGGCGGAAAAATATGCTTAAAAAAGAATTTTCTTTTAAAATACCCCCAAAGAAATTTCAGCCCAAAGGGCTGACCATTCTTTATGAGGACCAGCATATCCTTATCGTGGATAAGATACAGGGGTTGCTGACGATGGGGACAGATAGGGAAAAGGAAAAAACTGCTTATTTCCTTTTGAATTCGTATGTAAAAAAAGGGAATGAGCGATCGAGAAACCGGGTGTTCATAGTCCATCGCCTGGACAGGGACACTTCGGGGCTTTTGGTTTTTGCCAAAAATGAATACGCAAAACGGTTTCTGCAGGATCACTGGCAGGGGTTTAGCAAAAAATATTATGCAGTGGTACACGGGAAGTTTCGGGAGAAAGAAGGTGAGATTTCCTCTTTCCTGTTTGAAAGCAAGGCTTATAAAGTGCATTCTGTAAATGATCCCGAATCAGGGAAATTTGCCAAAACAGGCTTTAAGGTCCTGAAAGAATCGGAAAAATATAGCCTGCTGGAGATCAGTTTGTTTACGGGAAGAAAAAACCAGATCCGCGTGCATTTATCTGATGAGGGACATCCGGTTGCCGGCGATAAAGTTTACGGCAATCCTGATAAAGAAATGAAAAGGTTAGCCCTTCACGCTTACTCGCTAACCATTTCCCATCCGTTTTCAAAAAAGGAAATGCGCTTTGAAACAAAGATTCCCGAGTATTTTAAGGAACTGGTAAAGAGTTAGTTGGCTTCCATGGTCGCTCTCAAATGCAAGTTCGGAAAATTGAAATTTCACTTGCCATTCGCCAAATGATAAACGACAGGCAAAGCCCTGAGGGAACCTGGAAATGAATATTTTATCAATTTTAGCATTTCAATATGAAACAAGACGAATTTAAGGAACTTAGGACGGAAATCCAGCTTGAGGCAAAAAAGGGCATTGATTTTATCCTGGGGGCAGGCATCATTTGGCTTGGGATTTATTTCATCTGGAGGCTGGATCAGCCTTCATACGAAAAAAGCATCCTGACTTTTATGTTCGGGGCTTTGCTGCTTCCCACCGCCCTTGGTTTGTCGAAGGTTTTTAAAACCAACTGGAAGATCAAGGATAATCCCTTGCAGCCGCTTGGCCTGTGGCTGAATTTCGCCCAGCTGATCTATTTCCCCTTCCTGATATTTGTGCTGATCAGGTATCCCGACTATTTCATTATGGCTTATGCCATCATTACCGGGGCTCACCTTTTTCCCTATGCCTGGTTTTACGACGAAACAGGGTATGCTGTGGCAGCCATTTTGATTTCTGTGGGCTCCCTGCTCATTGCACTGAGCTCCGCCGTGGGAAACATCGCATGGATCCCGTTATTTACTTCAGTGGCTTTATTGTTTTTGGCTGCCTGGATTTTTATGGCAAACAGAAGGTTAAGAAAAGAAAACGCCATCCGGGGAAACTGAAAAATCAGGGGGTGGGTTCCATTGTAAGGGAGGTCTTTTGATGAACGAAAAGAAGCTTGACAAAAGGAAGACCCTGGAAGAGTCCATTGCAGCGGCAATGGATTGCGAGGAAAAAGGGATCATGCCTTTCTTGCCTTATATCCTTCAGGATTTCTGGGAGATGGGTTCTGATCCTGAAACGATTATTGGCCTGGTCAGGAAATTTACTGGCGGCCTTGACAGCCCCAAAGTTCTTGATTTAGGCTGCGGTAAAGGGGCTGTTTCAGTAAAAATTGCAGCAGAGCTGGGTCTGGAATGCCTTGGCATCGATGGCATTCCTGAATTCATTGATTATGCCAGATCCAAGGCCCATGAATTTAAAGTGAGTGAATTATGCCGTTTTGAGGTGGGGGATATCAGGGAAAAGATCAAGGGCCTGAAGCAATATGATGTCATTATCCTGGGGGCCATTGGGCCAGTGTTTGGTGATTATTTTGAAACCCTGAGCATCCTCAAGCCTTATCTGAAAAAGCACGGAATCCTTATCGTGGATGATGGATTTACAGAGGATGGAAGTGAATTCTCCCATCCGCAGGTTTTAAAAAGAGGTGAATTGCTTCAACAGGTCTCCAGGGCTGGTATGTTGATGGCAGATGAAGTTCAGGTTATTGTTGATCAGGGCATTACGGATAATCACCAACGGGAATATGACCGTATTGTCAAGCGCTCGCAGGAATTGATGGAGCGCTTTCCTGAAAAAGCCGGTATGTTTTTTGATTATGTGAACAAACAGCGGGAAGAATACGAGTCCTTTCAATTTGACATCATTTGCTCGACGATGGTGTTCAAAAAGAAAGGGTCACAATAGTTTCAGAACATTTTTCTGACCCATGCGCAGAGAAATTTTACATGCTGTTTCAATAGAAAAATGATAGGCTATCGAAAATCCAGGATTTATTCAGAATTGATGTCATACCTTGCGGAAATTTTTAGGCATGAAAATACTGGTGATAGAGGATAATAGGGAATTGCTGGATTTAATCGCGGAAACGCTTAGGAAAGAAAAGTATGTCTGTGAATTGGCGGACCGCTTTAGCCTGGCCGAGGAGAAAGTCCACCTGTATTCTTATGACATTCTGGTGGTGGATATCAATTTGCCCGATGGTTCAGGGCTGGATATCATCAGGGCTATCAAGAAGATCAACCCTCATGCCGGGGTTATTGTGATCTCTGCCCGTGACTCTCTTGATAATAAGATTGAAGGGCTGGAGCTTGGGGCTGACGACTATATCACCAAGCCCTTTGACATGGCGGAACTGGTGGTCAGGGTGAAGTCATTGCTCAGGCGAAGGTATTATTCAGGAAGCGACATTATTACCCAGGGAGATATCACCCTTAATACTTCCACCAGGGAGGTAAAGGTGGGCGCTACACTTGTTGAATTGACCCGCAGCGAGTACGACATCCTGCTGTTTTTCTTCTCGAATCCGGGGAGAGTGATCTCAAAGGAAAGCCTGGCAGAGCACATTTGGGGAGACCATATGGATCTGGCTGATTCCTTTGATTTTATATACTCGCACATCAAGAACCTTCGGAAAAAGTTTACTGTTGCCGGGGCTTCCGACCCAATCAAAGCGGTATATGGGATGGGGTATAAACTGGAAATAAACTGACCTGCATGAAATTAATCCGCCGTACCTACAGGCTTTCCCTTTTGTGGCTTTTGCCCGTGCTGCTTTTGGGCAGTATTTTTGTTTTTTTCATGATCAACTACGTTGTTTATGAGGAAACTGACGAGTTTTTGATCTATGAAATGAACCGCCTGGTGAGTTTTCATAGAGAGTACAATGACCTGCCCGATTTTCATATGGTTTCTGATATTCTTGAAGATGTGGATTATCCCGAGCCTGTTTTTAAGGACACCCTGTTGCTGGAATCCGGGGATAATGAAATGGTGCCTTACCGGGAGTTGTATTTTACAATTGACCACAGAGGGAAAAAGGTGACCCTGGTGTTAAGGCACCTTTTGGTCGGCGAGGATGATATTCTGAGGGGCACCCTCCTGATCGTTGCAGGACTGGCTTTGTTGGTGGCCATTACCTTCCTGCTGATGATCAAACAGGTGTCGGGAAAGATTTGGAAGCCTTTTTACCAGACCTTAAAGACCATCAGGGGCTTTAAGATCAATGAACCCGTGCCCGCCCTTCCTGTAACAGGGATTGATGAGTTCAATACCCTCAATACCACCGTGGAAGGATTCCTGAAAAAGATCAGCACCGACTATAAGCGTACCAAGGAGTTTAACGAGAATGCCTCCCATGAATTGCAGACCCACCTGGCGGTAATTCGTGCCAACGCCGAGTTTTTACTAAATGAACCGGAGGCCGAAAAACCGGATGAAAAGCATCTTCAAGCCATTTACAATGCAACAGTAAAACTTTCGCAAACACAGAAGTCCCTCTTGCTTTTAAGCAAAATTGGCAATCAGGAATTCAATAATCCGGTGGCCCTTGACTTGGGTGAAGTGCTTAAGCAGTCGCTGCAATTGTTCAGGGATGCTGCGGAATTGCGGGATATTTCCGTGAGGCAAGACATTGGAAAATGTACGCTTCAAATGGACCCCGGCCTTGCAGATGTCATGGTCAACAACCTGGTAAAGAATTCGGTGAAGCACAATGTAAAGGGTGGGTATATTTCTATCCTGCTTGAGTCTTCCTCTCTAACGATTGAAAACAGTGGGCATTCCCATGAGGGTGAGCCCGAGACCCTGCTGGAACGCTTCAAAACAGGCACTAAGGGGAACCTGGGAATTGGTCTGGCCATTGTTAAACAGATCTGCGATTTATACAAGTTTGACATTTTGTATCGCATTGAGAAAGAAAATGTGCATTTTATAAAAGTTTCCTTCCCCAAAGCCTAAAACTCCAGTTTTTCTCCAGAATCGTGTTTTAGTTTTGTCCTGGAATTACAACAATCCAAGTATTCCGGGAGGAGTCCTGAAAATCCCCAAAAGAGAGTAAGGAATAAAAAAAAAGAGAAAATAAATGAAGAAAATATTTTTGCTTGTCGTGGCAGGCGTATTATTTGCCAGCTGTGAAAAAGAAACGGTTCTTCCAATGGGTGAAGTGCCTTCTGAAATTACTTCCTATACTGATACTCATTTTCCTGAGCATCCGATTGTCCAGGTGGTAAAGGACAACGACGGGTTTGAACTCACCTATGATGTTTTGCTGGAGGGGACTATTTCCCTGGAGTTTAACCGTAAGCGGGAAGTGATTGACATTGACTCGCCATTCAGACTGCCTGATAGTGTCATTCCTCAAAAGATTCTGGATTATGCTTCAGCCAACTATGCGGATTATTTTATTGTTGGCTGGGGAATCGACGACCGCAATCAGCAAGTCAAACTGAACCATGGACTGGAACTTGAGTTTAATATGAGTGGTGATTTTATTCGTATTGACGATTAATAATCAAAAGGAAGGAAATGAAATCATGAAAAAGTTTGTAATATATATAAATCTTGCCTTTGTCCTTTTTCTTTCTTCAGAAAAAGCCTTTGGACAATACCAGGGCCCAGGGGTTTCGGGGACCTTGACAACCGTGAAAGAGGTAAAGAAGCATGCAGCACCGTTGGATCGCTCGGATGCCTTGGTGAGGGTTGAGGGGTTTATTATCAGGCAGATCAATCAGGACACCTTCGAATTCAAGGATTCGACCGGAACCGTTAAGGTGGAAATCGACCGGGATAAACTTCCCGAAAAGCCCTTTGATGAAAACACCCTCCTGATCCTGGTAGGAGAAGTGGACTATGACCTGCTGGAGGGAACGGAGATAGAGGTTGAACAGATTCTCTTCCCGGATCAACCCTGACCTGCTTTCTGAGGCAATCGACCTAAAGAAATTGAACCGGATCTTTTTTTGAGGTCCGGTTTTTTTGTTCTTCACGGAAGTTTTTTAAAAATGTTAGCAATATTTTAAAATATTAACAATGTTAATTAAATTTGCAATGTTAATTTGTTGAAATTCTTTATGAAAAACAAGGATCTGCAGGAACAAAGGATGCGGGGGTATTTTATTCAGGCCACACGGGAGATATTGAAAAGAGAAGGGATAAAAGCCGTCAGTGTGCGCAATATTGCCGAACAGGCCGGGTACTCGTTTGCGACGCTATATAATTATTTCAGGGATATCAATGAGCTGGTTTTTCACAGCGTGAGTGATTTCCACGAAGAGTGCAAAGCGTTTGTGGCTGAACATACGATTAAAGAGCCACGGGGCTTAAAAAAGCTGAAGGCCTCCATTCTGGCCTATATCCGTTATTTCACGGAATATCCGGGGATTTTTGAGTTGTTTTATCTGACCAATGGGGGTGACTTTGGGAACCGGCAGCAAACCCTTGATGTGATTTCCCATTCCCTCGACAAGGTTTGTGAAGCGGAATGGGATTTTTGTGTCGGGTATGGGAGGTTTTCAGAAACGGAAGCATCGCAGAAGAGGGCTCAATTGCGGTACGCTGTCATTGGCATGCTGACCCTTTACCTGAACAGGCTGACGCCAAAGACCTATACTGAGTTTATAAGGGAGGCCAATCAGTTGATTGATTCGGTGCTTGGGCAGGAGGAGTAGAAAGTAGGAAGTAGAAAGTAGAAAGTAAATAATTTTTACTTGGCCGAAAGCAAAAGCAGAATGCTGGCAGGTTATTTTGAAAGAAAGTTGATGATGATGGTGAGTTGGTCTTTGAGGCGGATCAGGTCTTCCGCTTTGAGATTTCCTTTTAATAATTGACTGACCAATTGTTCGGGGATTGGGGCAGCCTGTTCCTGCAGCTGTTTTCCTTTTTCGGTGAGGTAAACCAGGACCTTTCGCTCGTCTTCCTCTGAGCGACGGCGCTCTACCAGGCCCTGCTGCTCCATTCGCTTCAGCAAAGGCGTGATGGTGTTGGTGTTCAGCACCAGTTTTTTGGCAATGTCATTCACGGGGAGTTGGTCTTTTTCCCAGAGGATCATCAAAACCAGGTATTGGGGATAGGTTATTCCCAGTTCATCAAGCAGGGGCTGATACTCGCGGGTGATGAGGCGGGAAGCCGCATACACGGGGAAACACAATTGGTTTTCAAGTTTGAGTTGATCGTACGCCATCAATAAAATTTAGGCAGGGATTCAATCAAATTTAAGGAAATTTGATTGAATCCTTGCGATGAAACAGTTTAGTTGTTGAGTATTTTCTTCACATATTTCTCAATCGCCTCAGGTTTTGTGGTGGGAGAGAACCTTTTGGAAGGCTTGCCCCTGGTGTCGATCAGGAATTTGGTGAAGTTCCATTTCACGCGCCTGCCAAAAGTTCCCCTCAATTCGCTGGTCAGGTACTTGAAGATGGGGTGAGCGTTTTCACCATTGACATCCACTTTGGAAAACATCGGGAAGGTGACGCCGTAATTGATCAGGCAGCCTTCGGAGATGGATTTTTCATCGCCCGGCTCCTGGTTGGCAAACTGGTTGCTGGGAAATCCCAAAATGACCAGTCCCCGGTCCTTGTATTTCTTGTAAAGGGCTTCCAGTCCTTCGTACTGGGGGGTGAGGCCGCATTTGCTGGCGGTATTTACTACCAGCACGGCCTTGTCCTTGTAGGCTTCCATTTTAATGTCCTTGCCCTGTATGCTTTTTGCTTCAAACTGATAAAAGTTACTTTTCATAATGCTTTACGGTATTATTTGTTTTTGTTTCTGTTTCTGAATGCTTTAAAGGCCCCTGTTGACCATAAAGCCCAGGCCACCAATACGGGTTGGAAGAAAAGCCTGATGAGCCTTGCCTGATCGGTGTCCAGGCCAAAGGCATCCACCTGGTTGACATATTGTGCAATGTTTCCGGGAAAGATCAGGACGAAGAACAGGGCCACAATCCAGCCAACCAGGGCTTTCCACTTTGGCAAGAAAACTAGGGAGAGGCCCAGCGTGATTTCGGCAATGCCTGAAAGCACCACCACCAGGTCATCGGGCAGAGGAACCCAGTTTGGTACCTGGGCAACAAATTCCAGTCGGGAGAAGCTGAGGTGGCTGATTCCGGCAAAGAGGAGGGTAAGCCCCAGCAGGATCCTCAGGGCATTCAGGATCCAATGAGTTTTGACTCCGTAGGTCCATTTACAATTTTCTGTTATTTTCATTAAGTTGTTGTTAGTTAAGATCTTTTTTGATTGTGTCGTTTGCGATACAAAAGTACAAAAAAATTTTATATCGGAAGCGATATAAAATGATTTTTTTAAGGATTAACAAAAAATTACAGGCTGATTCCTCCAAGCCCTTGGTTTGGAATTGATTCAATTGTATTTTTGTGTGATAGTTCAAAAAATCTTCAACCAAAATGATTACCATGAAAAACGTTCTCAGCTTTATTATTTTACTTTTCGGGATACTGGCTTTTAGCAGTTCAGTTTTTGCTCAGCGGGGTTTTGAAGACTATGGTACAGAAGAAGGCATCCGAATTCAGTACAGCTGGGGGCGGGAAAAGATAACCAAGGCTGAGGGTAATGCGGCCCTATCGTTGCGTTTGACCAACACCCACGATTATCCGGTGAGGGTAGTGCTTGATGTTTCCTTTTACCGCGACCACCTTGAATTGTTTGAGAGCCGTGGGAATGTTTATTGTTTGGAGGCAGGTCAGAGCCTGAGGGGTGCCCTGGCAGGGATGCGTTTCGTTGCCGAGGGTGTAAGCCTGAGTGATGTCCGGGAAGAATGGTTCTCTTGGGAGGTGGCAGAAATTACCGTAGAGGAGATTTCGGGCTGTAAATAATCGGTTTTATGGGTTTTTGGGCTGTCTTTCCCCCTTCAAAATGCTTAATTTTGCAAGAAAAAAAGCTGTCATGAGCCTACCTGATTTTCATCGTGTCATTTTGCAGGGCATCCCCGAAGAATTGCCTGCTTCCAAACCCTTTGATCCGGGGGTTAACCACGCGCCCCGGCGCAAGGATTTATTGAGCCTTACTGAGAAAAAGCTTGCTGTGAAGAATGCCTTGCGTTATTTTCCCGTAAGGCATCATGCAATGCTGGCGCCTGAGTTTGCCAAAGAACTGGAAGATTATGGGCGGATCTATATGTATCGGCTTCGTCCTGATTATCCCATTACGGCCAGGGATATTGATGCTTTTCCGCACCAGAGTAAGCAAGCTGCTGCCATTATGCTGATGCTGAGTAATAACCTGGATTACGCTGTGGCCCAGCACCCTCACGAGCTGATCACCTATGGAGGCAATGGGGCTGTTTTCCAGAACTGGGCCCAGTACCTGCTGACGATGCAATACCTAGCCACGATGACCGATGAACAGACCCTTGTGCTTTACAGCGGGCATCCGATGGGCTTGTTTCCCTCGCACAGGGAAGCCCCGCGGGTGGTGGTCACCAATGGGATGATGATTCCCAACTATTCGAAGCCGGACGACTGGGAGCGCTTCAATGCATTGGGGGTGACCCAATATGGTCAGATGACAGCAGGATCGTTTATGTATATCGGGCCCCAGGGCATCGTACATGCCACCACCATCACCGTGCTCAATGGAGGGCGGAGACTGCCAGGCAGCGATGGCAGCCTGGCGGGAAAAGTATTTGTGACAAGTGGGTTGGGGGGTATGTCCGGGGCCCAAGCCAAAGCTGCCGTGATCGCAGGGGCCATAGGCGTTCTGGCAGAGATCAACCCCAAGGTGACGAAAATCAGGCATGAACAGGGCTGGGTTGATGAAGTTTATCACGATCTGAATACCCTGGTAAACCGTATTAAAGAAGCGAAGCGTCATAAAGAGGCGGTAAGTCTGGCATACCAGGGTAATATCGTTGACCTTTGGGAAAAGCTGGCGAAAGAAAATGTTCACATCGAACTTGGATCAGACCAGACCTCCCTACATAATCCCTGGGCAGGGGGGTATTACCCTGCAGGGCTCAGCTTCGAGGAATCAAATGAGATGATGTCCAAAGACCCTGTGGATTTTAAGGAGCACGTCAGGGTTTCACTGATCCGCCAGGTGAATGCCATCAGGCAGATGACCGCAAGGGGGATGTATTTCTGGGACTATGGCAATGCCTTCCTGCTGGAAGCGGGCAGGGCAGGGGCCAATGTGTTCAGAGAGGACGGCACTTATATTTACCCCTCCTATGTCCAGGACATAATGGGACCAATGTGTTTCGACTACGGCTTTGGGCCTTTCCGCTGGGTATGCACTTCCTCTGACCCCAAAGACCTTCAACTTACTGATCAGATTGCTGCAGAAGTCCTTGAGAAGATGATGCAGGAAGCCCCGGAGGAAATTCGTCAGCAACTGGCAGATAATCTTTTGTGGATCAGGCAGGCTGAGGAAAATAAACTGGTGGTGGGTTCCCAGGCCCGAATCCTGTATGCCGACAGCGAGGGGCGCATCCGCATTGCCAAAGCCTTTAACCAGGCTATTCGTGACGGACGCCTTAAAGGACCTGTGGTCCTTGGGCGTGATCATCACGACGTGAGCGGCACGGACAGCCCTTACCGGGAGACCTCCAATATTTATGACGGTTCACAATTTACCGCTGATATGGCTGTGCAGAATGTCATCGGCGACAGTTTCAGGGGGGCCACCTGGGTCAGCATCCACAACGGCGGTGGGGTTGGCTGGGGCGAGGTCATCAATGGGGGATTTGGCATGCTGCTCGATGGCACACCGGAGGCTGACCGCAGGCTGGAGTCGATGCTTTTCTGGGATGTAAATAACGGCATTGCCCGCAGGAGCTGGGCCCGAAACGAAGGCGCCATCTTTGCCATACAACGTGCTATGGAAGTGGAGCCCCGATTGAGGGTGACCCTTCCCAATATGGCCGATGAAAAAATGATTGAAAGTCTCTTCAAAAAAGAATAGTTTGGCAGGAAATTTGACATTGTGAAGGTATGCAACCACAAAAACACTTTGTCATGAAATCACATAAGGCCCTGTTATTCCTCCTTTTCATCCTTGCTGCCGGGTTTTTAACCAGCTGTATCGACGATATTGACGATCCTTTTGCTGATCCCGTTGATAAGTTTCTGGGCAGTTGGAAAGCCACCGAGACCAGCACCCTTTACGGTCCGGGATATGTGTATGACGTGACCGTTACGAGAAACACGGCTAACAGTGTCGAGATCCTGATCTCTAATTTTTACATGCAGGGGGTTCAGGAAAGGGCAAAAGCCCTGGTCAATGGCAATACGCTCACCATCGTTGAGCAGACCATTTGCGACGGCACCATCACCATTGAAGGGAGCGGCAAGTATGTTTCTGAAAAAATTGAGCTGACTTACACTGCCCTCGATGGGGCTGATCTGGACCATGTAACGGCCACCTATACCCGCAGGTAAGTTGCGGATTATTCCAGAAATAACTGGGGCCCATCTGCATTGAGTGAGTCTTGGCTCAGGCTGTCTGTCTTTGTTTGGGCTTGTTGGCGTTCCAGAAGAAAACCTTCATGTGCAGCTTCTGCTTCCGACATTTTTATGCTCAGACGATTCAGTATCTCTTCGTGTATCTTCTCCATATCCTCGGGGTGAAGCAGATAACAATCCATGGCTCCCTTAAACTCTTGGTAAGTGACTCCGTGTTTAGAAAACACCCCTGCAAAAAAATACTCAACAGAGTCCCGGGTCTGCAATAAGGTATTCTGGCGGTTGGAAAGATACCCTTCCATTAGGTAGATGTCGGTCAGGATATCGGTAACCTTTTCAGCGGGCAGGATCTTGTGGCAGGACTCACGGTCGGGGGATCGAAAGAATCCACAGGAGCCCAGGATCATGGCCATAATGATCATGATAGAGAAAGGTTGCAACACATACTTCTTCGGCATAAGGAATTATCGTTTTGGGGATTTGCTCTGTCCTTAGACTTATTGCATTATTTTACCTGGAGAACTCTAGTGCTTGCCCCCTAATGCTTTCGTTAAAGGTGCCTTTCTCAAAAACGGGTGTCCCATTGACAAAAGTATATATTACTGAAGAATTTAGGATCGTCCCTTCCAGTGGAGACCATCCGCAATGGTAAAGCACGTTTTCTTCTGTCACCGTTTGTTGGCTATTGGGGTCAACGACAACCAGGTCAGCAGCATAGCCATGGCGGATAAAACCACGGTTTTTTACCTGGAAGCATATGGCAGGATTGTGGCACATCAATTGAACCATTTGTTCCAGGCTCAATACCTTTTGTCTAACCAATTGGAGCATGACTGGCAGCGAATGCTGAACCATAGGAGCTCCTGAGGGGCATTTGAGGTAGGGCTCTTGTTTCTCCGGGAAGGTATGCGGGGCATGGTCAGTAGCCACCACGTCAATAAGTCCGTTCAGTAAAGCTTCCCTGAGGGCCTTGCGGTCAGCCCGGGTTTTGATGGCTGGGTTCCATTTGATGAGGCTGCCCCGTTCGGAATAATCGGCATCAGTAAACCAGAGATGGTGCACGCAAACTTCAGCAGTGACCAGTTTATCCTTGAGGGGAATCTTATTGTCGAGCAATTTCATCTCGTCGGCAGTACTCAGGTGGAGCAGGTGGAGCCGGGTGCCGTACCAATTTGCCAGGTCAACAGCCAGTTCGGAGGACCGCATGCAGGCTTTGCGGCTTCTGATGACGGGGTGCTGGTCCATCGGGATTTTTTCCCCGAAAGATTCTTTTGCCAAGGCAAGGTTCTCGCTGATGGTGGCTTCGTCTTCGCAATGCACGGCCACTGGCAGGCTGGCGTACCTGAATATCCCTGAAAGAGTCTTGGGGTTATCCACCAGCATATTGCCTGTTGAGGCACCCATAAAAATCTTGATGCCGCAGACGTGTTGCGGGTCGGTGGCCTTCACCTCCTCAAGGTTGTCGTTAGTGGTGCCCATGTAAAAGGAGAAGTTGGCCAGGCTGTTTTGCTGACCCAGCAGGAATTTCTCTTCCAGGGCTTTTTGGGTTACCGTTTGGGGTTGGGTGTTGGGCATTTCCATAAAGCTGGTCACTCCCCCAGCCACGGCTGCTTTTGATTCGCTGTAGATATTCCCTTTGTGGGTAAGCCCGGGTTCGCGGAAATGTACCTGGTCGTCAATTACCCCGGGCAAAAGCAGGAGCCCCTCCAGATTTATGTGACGATAGTTCTCGCTGATACTCCCCTGTAAACTACCTTCAAAGACCTTTTCAATTTTGCCGTCCCTGATCAACAGGCTTCCTTTAAAGGATTTGCCTTCGTTTACAAGGGTGGCATTTTTCAGAAAAAATGCATTGCCCGCCATGGTTTTAATGTTTTGGGTCAGAAAAAGTTGAAAAGAAAAACAAATCAGGCTTTACGTTCGTAAGTCCTGAAGAAACTCTGCCAGCGCAGTTTGATAACGCCCAGAACAGCTTCTTTGAAGATTCCCTTACTCATTTTGGAAACGCCTTCTGAGCGGTCCATGAAAATGATGGAAATCTCTTTGATTTTGAAACCCATTTTCCAGGCGAGGAATTTCATCTCGATCTGAAAGGCATAGCCAGTGAACTGAATTTTGTTCAGGTTGATTGCCTGGAGCACTTCTCTGCGGTAACATTTGAAGCCCGCCGTAGTGTCTCGGATTCCCATACCCGTGATAAGGCGAACATAAGCCGATGCATAGTAGGACATCAGCACCCTTCCCATGGGCCAGTTAACCACATTGACCCCATTGATGTATCTTGAGCCAATGGCCAAGTCATAACCATCCACGGCACAAGCCTCATGAAGACGGAGCAGGTCTTCGGGATTATGGGAGAAGTCGGCATCCATTTCGAAGACATATTGGTAATCTCTTTCCAAAGCCCATTTGAACCCGTGGATATAGGCCGTTCCCAGTCCTTGCTTGCCTTTTCTGACTTCAAGAAACAACCTGTCTTTGAAAGATGGCATCAATTCACTGACGATATCCGCAGTGCCGTCGGGAGAGTTATCGTCAATCACAAGGATATGGAAATCTTTGGGCAGGCTGAATACCTTCCTGATCATCTTTTCGATGTTCTCTTTCTCCTTGTAAGTCGGTATAATAATCAAGCTTTCGGCCACGGTCTCATTCAGGTTTTGGGCTCCGGAGTATTGGATCCTGGAAAAGATAACTTTTTATGGATGCTGTAATTTCCCTTTTCTTTAGAAAAGTCAAAATTAGTGTTTTGAACCGAATAATTAAAAAAAAATGCATTTTAAAGGTTTTGAAGGGTTTTCCTGCAACAGAATAGCTAATTTTGAATCATGAAGCGTACGCTGATATATTTTGATAATGCGGCTACTACGCCGGTCTTTCCTGAAGTGGCCGAGTTAATGTTTCAACTGGTATCGGGCAATTATGGCAATCCCTCCAGTATACATGAAATTGGGCGCAGGGCAAAGGTTGAATTGGAGGCTGCCCGCAGACAAATTGCACGGTTGCTGCATGTGCAGCCAGGAGAAATTTATTTTACATCAGGTGGTACAGAGGCAAACAACGCCCTTCTCTGGGGCTGCTGCAAAAGCCTGAAGCGAAAGCGGTTTATCACCACCAAGCTTGAGCATCCCTCGGTGATACAAACCCTTGAATCATTAAGGGAGTTTATGGGATGTTCGATAGAATTTGTACTTGTGAACGAACAGGGAGCTCCCGACCTTGATCATCTTGAAAGCTTGCTTTTTGATGGAGCTCCTGCAGTGGTTTCGCTTATGCATGCCAACAATGAAATTGGCAACCTTTTGCCTGTAGAAAAGGTTGGTGAATTGTGTAAAAAGTATGGAGCTTTATTTCATAGCGATACGGTACAGACTATTGGCAAAATGGCCATAGATATTGATCGTTCACCCTTCGATTTTGCCGTGGTCAGCGCACATAAATTTCACGGGCCCAAAGGTGCAGGGGCCATGTTTGTCAGGTCTGGTAAGGGTATAGGCCCATTTGTCAGTGGTGGGTCACAAGAGCGTAACATGAGGGCTGGCACCGAAAACCTTGCAGGAATCGTGGGTATGGCTAAAGCTCTTGAATTAAGTTATGTGGATATGGATATTACCGAGGGAAGAATTAAAAAGATCAGGGACTTCCTTTTAGAGGCTTTGCCAGCAGAGATCCCTGGCCTTCGCTTCAACGGGAACCCTATGGGGCAAGCCATTTATACCATCCTGAACGTTTCTTTGCCAGCGGGAATGGACGCTGATATGTTGCTCCCCCGCCTTGACCTCGCGGGAGTCTGTGTCTCTACAGGCAGCGCTTGTTCTTCAGGAAGCAATAAACCCTCGCATGTATTATCTGCCCTTGGGATTGATCAGAAGACACCCAACCTGCGGCTGTCTTTCAGCAGGAATAATACACTGGAAGAAGCCGAGCGACTTGTTGAGGTGCTCAAGGAAATGTATAAAAAATAAGGAGGCACTGCCCCCTTATTTTTTAGTTTCCTTCAGCAAGGCTAACCTTGCTGACTTCCCAAGTTGCACCTGCAGAAGCGGAACTGATGTATTTAAGTGCGATGCGGACGGTTTGCCCATCGTAGGCAGACAGGTCAATGTTCCCGCTGTCCTGGAATGTCCAGGTGTTTCCCGGAGGCCTGCTGAAGCCGCTCAGTTCGGTCCATGTGCCACTTTGAGTGGGGTCGCCGCCTGTATAATCGCTGGAAACAAACACCTTCAAATCATCATAACTGGTGATGTAGTTGATGGCTTCTCTAATTTGAAGCTGAACGTTGTTTTTTCCTGAGAGGTCAATAGCGGGCGATACCAGCCAGTCCTCATTGACATGGTTGGTGTTGTTGGCAAAGCCGCTCATCACGGCACAACCCCCGTCGTAAGTTTCATGGCCCCATTCCTGGGCGCCGGAGATGTTGAATGGGGTAAAAGTACCTAATCCTGAAGAAAAGCTTTCTTCAAAGAAACTAACCACGGGTACTATACCTTCCCCATCCAGCCAGTATCCCGATAGGGTTTTAATACCAGCCTGGCTAAAATAGCTTTCCAGGTTCCCCAGTACCTTCACCAGTTTTCCTTTATTATCGGGGTTGGCGTTGAGGTTGAGGGCTTCCCGGATGGGGCCTATGGGCAACTGGACGATCAGGCAGTTGTTGAGGTTGGTTTCATCGGGGCTGTCGGAAAGGATCAGGTTGGAGTTGGTCCGCCAGGGGCCATCAAAGTTTGGTGCAAAAGGGTCCTCGTCGGTTTCCATAACTCCAATGATATAGCCTTCCACCCATTTGTTCACCCCTGAATTAAAGGTGATGCCGTAGGCCACGTTATAGGGGTCGTCAAAAGTCCCGGAACCCTGCGGATTTCCGCCTGTTTGGCAACGCTCCCCTTCCATGACCACCTCTTCGACCTCACGGATCAGCAATTGCCAGGTAGTGCCAAATACTGACACGATGGCTGTCAGGCTGCCATTGCCCTGGGCTACCTGGGTCCCTGCAAAAGTGGCAAAACCACTGGTGCGAACAATAATCTTGTTTCCATCGCAATCTTCAAGGTCCCGATTTTCGGTTATTTGATCAAGGGCATTGGCATAGGTTTTGTTTAACTCACCAGGAGCAAACTGCACGTTTTCAAGTTTTATCAATTGCCCCTGCAAGCCCCCAGTAATGATCTCGGGGATTGTAACCAACTTCGGCTCAACCACAAGGCCACGGTCCTGGGTGATTAGGTTTTTGCCATAATCCACCGAATCCACCTGAAGCATATTGTTGTATGAACTAAGGATTGTTCCTTTAAGCGAAAGCCTAACCGAATCACCTACTGCAAGGTTTACCCCTGTGTCCAGCCTGATGTTGATGGCACCAGTGTGATCCTGGATATAATGGCTTCGGTAAAAATTCCCCGAGTGCTCATCGGTAGTGATGACGCCAAAGACATTGTAATCCTCTTGAAAACTAACAGGCACCCCAGTAAAAAGGGATCGTAGTTCCTGAATGGTGAGGATCTTATTCTGGTCGATTTCATTCAATGGGGGTTGATCAAAATCATCTTTCTGGCATCCAGCAAAGGCAAGGATTACAAGTATCAAAAGTGCTGAGAAACGGAAAATATTCAAATGGAATTTCATCATTTTGTTTTTTACTTGCTTGAAATATCATTCAGGTTCCTGATAAGAAACTGGGGCGAATTGTATTCAGAAACGATACCTGTAAGGGTTACAGTTCCTGAAGGCACGGGTGTGCCAGCAAAGCTTGCCCAGCTGTAGGTGTAAAGGAGCATCTGGCCTGTGCCATCCGAAATGTTCAGGTTACCCGTAAAGGTGGTGCCTCCTGTTATGGTAACATTGGGAATGGTTACCAGGGTTGATTCATACATTTCCAGCATGGAGTTGATGTTTCCAATGGTGGTCTGAACAGGCTGCGGCATAGTCCCGGGGCCCAGGTCATAGGCATTGCCCAGTGGGATGTTTTCGATTTGAAGCAGTCCGTTGAATTCATTCATGGCCATATTGGAAACAATAACCCTGATTTTGGCGCCCATTGGGAATTCATGGAAATCAGAGAACCTCAGGGCAATCCCGGCACCTGACTCATCCTGCAGGAAAAGATTTTGACCCGGGTGGTTGTCGTTTTCAAAGTCAGAAATCACCACTCCTTCAATTCGGGTATTGGGCGGGATGTTGCTAACCCCTTCACTGTAATTCTGACGAAGGTTTGCAAGGCTGATCAGGTTGAGGTCTTCGCCCGGGATGGGGCATCGATCGCCGTTGAGCTCCACTTCATTGAGCCTGCGGATGTAAAGCTGAATATCGGAACCAAAGGTGGCTGCTATGGCAACCAGAGGGCCGCTCCCTTCGGGAATGGGCTTGTCGGCAAAACCTGCGTATCCGCTTGTGCGCACAATGATTCTGTTGCCTGAGCAGTCCTCCAGTATGCGGTTCTCCGTTACAAGGTTTTCCTTGTCGGCAAAAGTCTTGCCCAGTTCGGCCAGGGCAAACTGGACCTCCTCAAGTCTTACCAGCCTTGACTGGTAGTTGCCTGAAAGGACATCCGTAATGCTGAGTGTGGTTGGGGGAAAGTCCTTTTGGGTGGCCAGTTTGATGATGTTGTGGTCAACGTTCACATTGTCAAGCTGAAGCATGCGCTGATAAGAACTGAGGATGGTCCCCTTCAGGAAAATTCTGACGGAGTCTCCTTCGTAGATTCCGCCTGGTGCCTGTAAACGAAGGTTTAGAGCTCCTGTCTCATCTTCCACATATGCACTGCGGTAAATGTTGCCCGACTTATCGTCCATAGTGACGGTTGCATATACTGAAAAATCCTGGTCGAATTCGATGGCCTCGCCCTGGAACATGCTCCGTAGCTCAGCTATCGTAAGGACTGTGCCCACGGGGACATTGACCTGGTCAGGGTCATCGAAATCATTCTTGACGCAGGAACTGAAAGCCAGTGTCCCTGCAATCAGGATGAGTACTGAGAATATTTTTCTGGATGTTATCATGAGTCTCATTATTTTTTCTGAAAATCAGATGCGGTAAGCAATGTTAAGGAAATAGGTGCGGCCATAAAGGTAGAAATACTTGGAGGCGAACTTGCCGGGATCCTGTGAGTCATACCTTAGCTGTTCAAAGCCCCCGATCCTGAAGTCGGTAACATCGAGCAAATTGCTTACACTCAGGTTGATGGTAATATAATGTCTTTTCTTGGTTCGGTATGAGTAACCTGCAAAAACGTCAAGGGTGTAATTGTTGTCCATTTTTTCCTGATCAAGGATCTGATTCCATTGGGGATCAGTATTTACCAGGTTGGCAACAGCATCTGAAGTGCGGCGGTCGGGGTTGATGTCAATATATATGTCATCAAAATAATTCATGTTCACCCCAATAAACCAAAACCTTGGGTCATTGTAACGAAATCCGACGGAGCCTGCAGTATGAGTCATTCCACCGATTTTATAGTTTTGCAGGTACACCTGTCGCTGATCAGCAAGCACTTCCTTGTCGTTGTCGCGGGCAATGGTAACATTTGGACGTGAGTTGTAGATGTAGTCGCCTGTTCCCGCCACTACATATCCTGAAAGGGTGCTGGTGATGTTGACGTCCATCCCAAATTCAAGGCCCATATGGCGCGTATCAACCCCTGTCATAATGTAGTTGACAAACGAACGGAATTCCTCGTGGTAAAAGCTTCTTGACCAGGTCTGGTCACGGAATTCAGTATAGAATGCAGTCAGCCTTGTTTTTACTTTTGGGGTACGAATGAGGTAGTTGATGTCGCCCGAGAAAATGGTCTCATTGGTTAACCCATCAATAATGTCGTCTCTAACCCTGGAAGAAATATAGGCGTCGCGGAAAAAGGGAGCGCGGGTGAAGAACATTCCGTTAGCTGTCACGTAGTGACGGCCTGTGATTTTATAGGTTGTACCCCCTTTAAGGCCAAAATTGGTGAAGTTATGTTTTTCACCATCCCCGTATGAGTTTTCGGGGAAGCGGCCGTTTTGCATATGCCCTGTACGCCAGAAAGTGGTTTGGGATACTGAGGCTGCCACATAAAAGTCCCAACGGGGTAATACCCAGTCGCTTTGTGCAAAAGCCTGGTATTCGTTGATGTTTCCCGTGAAATCATAACCAAACACATCACCCTCCTGAACCACTCTGTTGGGGTTCATCAGGTCGTTTTGCGACATATTGGGGTCGTCAAAATCTCTTTCTGCAAACTGGTCAATGTCGTACCAGAACTCACCTCCCAGCAGGTCGTCAATAACTTTGAACTGGTGGGTCTTGGCAAGCGAAACGTTCACTCCCCCGCTTAGGTGATGCGTTGGGTTGATCTGATGCGTTATGTTTGAGTTAAAGATGAATTGATTGCGGTCATTACGTCTCTCCTCAATAATATACTTCGACCGTAAACCTGTCTGGTCCTGCCCGCTGCCATTGATGTTTTCAACGCTGTAGAGGTTACCGTAGTTGGCATTGTAAAGCCAGTCCCAGTTTATTTGTCTGAAATTGGGGTCATTTTGCCAGAGGTCGTTCAGCAGGTTTTGGGTAACTGGGTCGTTGTTATAATAGCTGGGCATCCAGCGATAGTAGTCGGGGCGTGGGTCGCCAGCAAGGTTGTACCCGGGGTAATCGTACGAGGCGTGGCTGTCATACCAGTTCAGGGCAGTAGATCCGCCCCTGCCAAAGGTATATGCTGCGCTGGTTGTGACCTTGGTGTTTTCTGTCGGATCCCAGTAATGGGAGAGGATAGCCCAGGGGGTATGGTAATGGTTGACCCTGGCGTTGCGCACTTTCCCGTCCTGATAGCCCCAGTTTGGGTTGTAAAAGTTGTCGCCGCTCAGGTCATAGGCTTCCTGGGTGGACACTCCGGGGCGTCCTGTTTTGGACGGCGATCCGAAAAAGATGACTCCAAGACTGTGCTGGTTGTTGATTTTGCGCTCACCGGATAAGAAATAGGCCCAGGCATCATAAAACGTACCTGTAACATAACCTTCGGTGGCTGACCTCCGCGATCCGCTCAGGGTCCAGGCCCAGCCGTTTTCTTTCAGACCTGTGCTGTAAGTAAACATGCCACGGTGGGCATAGCTGCGGTTTGAATTGGAGTAAGTCGTACGAATGTTGGGGCTGTATTGTGAGGCACGGGTGACAATGTTTGTCGCTCCCCCCAAGCCCCCAAAGGTATTGCGCGAATACCCCAGGTTGTTATGCCCTTCGGTATTGCGGGTGGCATCGTTCAAACCTCCCCAGTTGGAATAAAATGCACGTCCGGTCTCCGGATCGTTTACAGAGATGCCGTTGATCATTACGGTAGTGTTCTCCGAATCGTAGCCCCTGACTCTGAATCTCGCAGAGCCAAAATTATACCCTGCCGTATTCATAAAAACATCACGTGAACCCTGCAAAAGGCTGCTGATATCGTGCGAATCTGCATCCCCTTCAATATCGGCAGTGGACAAAGTGATGACCGGAACGTCAGGTGGCGGCACCTGTTGCGTAACCGTGGTGTCGGCCTGGGCATTCTCAGTGACAGGCTCTTGCGCTGCCGCCCTTCCCGGGCCAAAAAACAGCGGAATGGTCAACAATAGAAAAAACTTCCTCATACGTTGTGTGGATTGATAAACCAGAATTCTTGCGGCTAATGGTTGGATTATCCCTTTTTTGGCTATATTCCGAAGCTCCTCTGGCTCAATTGTTGGATTTTAAATCTGATATTCTTAAAATGATTATTTTTGGAAGTCCAAAATTAACCTTTTCCATTGGATTTACCTTGGTGATGAAGGTAAAATTGATGAAATAAATAATTATGGTTTTTGGAAAACATCTTTTTATGTTTTTTTTTAGCTCTTAAATAAATAATGTTCATGAACCATTTAAGGATCAAACCAAGTAGTCCAATTTTAATTTTTGCCTTTTGTGTCGCCCTGCTGGGGTTTTTTCAGAAGTCATTTGCCCAGCAAGCCGGTGAAAAGAAGGAGTTTATCAATGCAGTGATTTCGTTCTATAACCTTGAGAACCTTTTTGATACCATCAATACTCCCGGGGTAAACGATTTTGAGTTTACCCCTGAGGGGCCCAACCGATGGAATGCTGCCAAGTATTTTCATAAGCTGGAAAATATGGCCTCCGCAATTGAAAAGATTGGGCAGGAGTTAAACCCGGATGGTCCTGCTGTGCTGGGGGTCTCGGAAATTGAAAACCGGCAGGTGCTTGTTGACCTGGCAGACCGCGAAAGCATCAGGGACCGCAATTACCAGGTAGTACATTATGATGGCCCTGATCTCCGTGGGGTGGATGTGGCATTCCTTTACCAGCCTAAGTATTTTAAATATATCAGCAGCAAACCTTATCGTACTTTGGTCCCCGGCAGGGATGACTTTCTTACCCGTTATCAGTTGTTGATGACTGGTGAACTCCTGGGCGAGCGTATCCATTTCATCGTTGCCCACTGGCCCAGCCGCAGTGGAGGAGAAAAGGCCAGCAGGCCCCTGCGTATTGCCGCCGCAAATACTGCCAGGGGGATTATTGACTCAATTCAGGCCGCAGAACCCGGAGCAAGGATAATGATGATGGGCGACCTCAATGATGATCCCACTGATCGAAGCGTCAGAAGGCATCTCAATGCAAATGGCAATATCAATAAATTGAAGGACGATCAACTCTTTAACCCTTTCTTCGACCTGTTCCGCAGGGGTATTGGCTCCCTGGCCTACCGCGACTCCTGGAACCTGTTCGATCAGATCCTTCTGACGCCTTCCCTTGTGGGAAACGATTACTCAAGATTCCAGTACTTTCGCGCGGAGGTATTTAACCCTCCCTTCCTGCGTCAGCCTTCCGGCAGATTCCAGGGCTACCCCTTCCGAACTTTTGGCAGCGGGGTTTTCCTTGGGGGATACAGCGACCACTTTCCGACTATCATTTATTTGATCAGAGAAAAGAAATAACGCCATGCCAAAAGTTAACTTGTTGAAGTCTTTCGAAAACCCTGTTAAACCTGCAAAAAAAACAAAAAGGAAAAAGATCAAATACAGGAAAATGTCTTTTAAGCTTACCGATATGCAGTACAGGGCCCTGTTGACCTACTGCCGCAGGTACAATACCACCCCTGTCAGGTATTTGAAAACCATTGTCAACAACCAGGTGGAACGTTATAAGCAGGAACTTCCTCCAACCCCTATTGTCTCCGAGAATCAGCTTGAGTTGTTTTAACTGAAGTCGTCTATCTGAAATCAACGATTGTGGCTCCTGCACCTCCCCGGTCGGGGTGCTCGTCGCGATAGCGGTTTACCTCAGGCACGCCTTGCAGCAAGCCGCGGACCGCTTCCCGCAAAATACCGTCTCCTTTACCATGAAGTATCTTCACCTGTTTTACCCCAAGAAGAACCGCATCATCAAGGTAATACCTTAGTTTCCTTAAAGCCTCTTCTACGCGCAGGCCCTTGATGTCGATCTGGGGATTGAATTCCGCTGCCTTTTCATTGATATCAAACGACATCTTCACCTTTACCCTGCGCTCTTCCGGCTTTTCCAAACTGCTTTTCCTGATCTTCTCCAGGATATTCAGTTTTGCCCTGAGCTTTATACTTCCATAACTCACCGTGGCTTCCTTGCCGGTGATTTCAATCACCTCCCCGATGCTTTGCTGGCCTTCAATGCGTACTGCATCACCAATGCCTATCGGAGTATTATCCCTTTCGGGAACCATACGTGGCTTTTTCTCCCTGCGCTCCCCGGTTTTTTGCTCCCTGAGTTTTTCCTCCTCCTGCCGGATGAAGGCTCCCAGCTCCTGCCGTGCCAACCGTGTTGTTTCCTTGCTGGCCTGGGCTTCCTTGATCTTACGGATTGTATTCTCAATCATCCGGTTGGCATCGGCCAAAACTTTCTTGGCTTCCTGCCTGGCCTGGATTAAGATCTCTGACTTGCGCATCTCCAGTTCTCCGCTGAGTTTTTCATATTTGTCAATCATCTCCGAAAGGAAATGATCGGCCGACCGCAGCTGCTTTTCCTTATCCTCCACCTCAGCTTTCTTCAGATCCAGATCCTGGAGCTGCCTGTCAAAGTCAAGCTCTTCAACCCCTGCATATTCTCCGGCTTTGGCGAGGATGTCTTTTGGGAGCCCTATGTTTTTGGCAATCTCGAAAGCAAAACTGCTGCCCGGATTGCCTGTCTTGAGCCGGAACAGGGGTCGCATGTTTTGGGTGTCGAATAACATGGACCCGTTACCAATGCCCGAATGTTTGCCCGCCATGAGCTTCAGGTTGGCGTAATGCGTGGTCACCACCCCGAAGGCTTTTTTTTGATTCAGCTTCTCCAAAATGGCCTCCGCAAGGGCACCCCCTATGCGGGGCTCTGTACCTGCTCCAAATTCGTCGATCAGGAACAGGGTATTTTCCCGGCTATGATCCATGAAGAATTTCATGTTGAGCAGATGTGAACTGTAGGTGCTCAAATCATTTTCCAGCGATTGCTGGTCACCGATATCGATGAATAATGCCTCAAAAATCCCTGCCTCCGAGTAATCAACCATGGGCACCAGCAACCCGCATTGTATCATATACTGCAGCAGCCCGCAGGTTTTCAGGCAAACCGATTTCCCGCCTGCATTAGGGCCAGAAATAACCAGGATGCGGGTTTCATCGTCAAGCGAAATGTCAAGGGGCTCCACCTGCTTGCCCTGGGCCTTGTGCGACAGGTATAGCAATGGGTGCATGGCCCTGATCCATCGCATACCGGGTTTCCCTTTCAGCCTTGGTTTCTGGGCTTGTAAATCAAGGGCCACCTTCGCCTTGGCCCGAATGGCATCCATGATGCCCAGCATCCGGTAGCAAGCCTGCATTCCGGGAATCATCGGGCGAACCCCGTCGGTGAAGGCTTTCAGAATCCGGATGATCTCCTGCCCCTCCTCCAACTCCAGGTCCACGATCTCGTTGTTGATCTCAAACACTTCTTCAGGCTCCATGTAAACGGTTTGCCCGGTGGCCGACTGATCGTGCACGATGCCGCGGATCTTTCGCTTGTGGGCTGCACCAATGGGGATTACCTGCCGGCCGTTCCTGAGGGCCAGCTCCACATCCTGGGCCACCAGCCCCTGCTGTTTGGCCTGCTGAAGCAAGTGGGCGATCTTTCGGTTGGCTTCCCCTTCAAGCCTGATCTTTTTCCTGCGAATATCAGCCAGTTTCTCTGAGGCATTGTTGCGCACCTCTGCCCGCTCATCCACTATCCGGTCGATGGCTTTCACTACCCCGGGCTCGGTCTCAAGATCTTGTATCAGCACCGCTAAGGCCGGGAATGGAGCTTCCTCTTCTTCGGTACGGGGCGACAGAAAGGCGATGATACGCAGGATGGTCTCGTAGGAGAGCTTCAGGTCAAGCAATTCCTCAGGCTCCAGGAAGGTGTCCAGGGGCCTGATCCTTCTGAACGCTTCTTCGGGGTCGTAATAATTCGACTGGGGGAATGGCAGGCCTCGCATCAGGATCTGCCTGAATTCCTCCGTCTGGTTCAGCAGTAATTCAATCCGGTCCTTGTCGGTCAGCATCCGGATGTTTTCAACCTGCCTGCGCCCGAGCGAGCTCATGCAGCGCTCGGTCAGCAAGGCACGAATGCGGTCAAAGCCAATTTTTACTTCCAGGTCAGCGGGGTAGATCAAAACAATGTTTTTTGCAAATGTAATACTGCACACATCATTTTCTTATTAAATACTGCAAAATAAAAAGCGCAAGAACCCTCAAAGTGGTTTTTGCGCTTATTTTTCAGGATGCTTGGTTAATCTGCCTTTATACAACGAATGGACATGCCCAAGGGCTCTGTTTCAATGATGTTCAGGAAAATTTCATTGTAAGGACTGATAACCTTCCCCCAATGAGGACCATGATAATTTTCTTCTCCCACCCACCAGGAGCCCACTTCTTTTTGAAGAATGAATGACCCGTCGATGTCCCGGATCCCAGATCCACGGGCTGAAAACCCTGTCCTGTCATACCCTGGATGCGACCCTTGTCCGACATTCCAGAACTGGTCTCCTGGTTCACGCAGGTTTCCTGTGCTTGTACCTTCAAGTTTTGATGCATAATCCTGCAATCGAAACCAGTCCAGGTGGTCGGGAACCCGCCAACCTGCCGGACAAACCTTTCCCGATTTTGCAGCCCCGGCATTATAAAGGGCACCGTGAGCATTTTTATTCTCAGGCTTATTATTGTACCAACTGTAGGCACCTGTTTGTGCAACCAGCCATGGTTCGTTTTCTTCAAGATGTGCAATGGGAGTGCCATCATTAAAATGGGTGGTTTTAAGATTTTCTTTCAACCATACCTGATCCCCTATTTTGACCATAGTGTATTCGTTGCCATCGAAATCCTTTATTGTAGTGGGTGCTGCCATATTTTCATCATCCTTGTTGCACGAAGCAAGACCTATGAGAAAAAAAACGCCAATAATTGTTTGCGGAATGAATGATTTTCTGATCGATTTCATCTGTTTCCAGTTTTTTGTTTAAAAATATTTGGCCAGATCCTTTAATCAGACTTGACGCAGCGTACAGAAAAGCCGAAATCTTCCACGCTGCCCAGTAAAGGGAAAAGGTAGGTGTTGTAGTCAAGCCGCCTGGCCCAGGTTGTGTAATCCAGGTGGCCTTCTGAATGCCACCAGTAGCCGTGTTTTCTCAAATCGGTAAATTCACCTTCCTGGGTCCGCATACCCCCGCCACGAGCCGAGAAACCGGTCTTATTGTCGGCAAATACCAATACCGGATAGGGTGATTCCCAATGATCGTATCCTTCTTCCCGCAGGCTGTTCCCGATATAACCTCCCATGCTGATGGCATAATCGACCAGGTAATTGAAATCTTCCTTGGATGGAACACGCCAGCCCGTGGGGCACAGATTCCCTGAATGCGCTGCTGCCCGGTTGTAGAGCGCTCCGAATACATCTTTGTGCACGTGATTGTTGTCATACCAGCTATAGGCAGCTCCTGCGCTACGGGCCCATTGCTCATTTTCTGTAATATTTGATAAGGGGGTCCCATCGTTAAAATGGGTAACTTTCAGGTTCTCCTGTATCCAGTATTGATCACAGATTTTAATTACATTATAGACATTGCCGTCAAAATCAATAACTTCTGTAAGTTCAGGCGCTCCCGGATCTTCCTCGGGCCCGGGCAATTTACTGTCCTTACAGCCCTCCAAGACCAGTAAAAAGCCTGCGGCCAGAATGAAATAAAGAATTTGATTAAACTTTGCAATTTTCATGATTTAATCTTATTGGTTAATAAATGGCCTCTCTGAATCCATTTCCATGCCAAAATCCCTAAGCTTTTTCTTTCCAGCAGGTTAATTTCTGCTCGGTTTTTGTGTTCTTGAATTTCTGTACACCAATGAACACAAGGTGTTCCAATTCGGACACGTATGTTACATATGATTTTGTTTGATTCATTTGCAGCGCTCACCATCCGTAGAATTAGTAAAGGGCTTATCCAGCGCATCCCATAAACCAGGGCCCTTACAAACATTTCTGAATACTCCCAAACCCTTATGGGTTATGGTTAAACTCGGAGTTCAGACGTAGTTCAGACGTAGTTAACACGTAGTTTAGACGTAGTTCAGACGTGCACACACGTTTAACCTACGTGTTAATTACGTATTATTTACGTGTTTTCTACGTGTTAAATCCAAATCAAAACCAAATATAAAAGACTTCTTAACCCGCTTTGCTGGTGAATTGAAAATGCTTGTTAAGGAAAATGGGTGAGGGAGGGGGGGAGTTTTACACGGATGCTGCCGGCAGGTCAAAAAAAAGAGGCTGCCTCTTGTGTTTGAGAAAGCCCCTTTTTAGTAGCGGGGACGAGAGTTGAACTCGTGACCTTCGGGTTATGAATCCGACGCTCTAACCACCTGAGCTACCCCGCCGTTTTGAGTGGTGCAAAATTAGCAAACTATTTTAAAATACAAGACAAAAAACCGCATTTTTTAAGCAGTTCTTTTCTGCGCTAGGCTTGGGGCAGGGGAGGACGGGTTTTGCGTTTCTCATGCAGGCGGGTTAATTGGGTCATGAGCAGCCCCGAAATGACTATGGCCATGCCAATGAGCTTGGAGGCGTCAATGTTTTCACGCAGGATCAGCCAGGAGGTGACCGCGGTGACCACCGGGATCAGGTTGGTGAAAATGGAGGTACGGGCTACCCCCAGCACCCTGACTCCCGAGGTGTAGAACATAAAGGCAAGGGTGGAGCCAAAGACCGCCAGGGCCATCACCGATCCTATTGCGCCCGCCGATGGCCTGATGGCAAAAAAGGATCTGAAATCAAAGATCAGGAACAAAGGCAGAAACAATAAAGCCCCAAGCAGGTTTTGAACGGAAATGATTGTAAAGGAAGAATATTTTACCGTCAGTTTTTTTAGAAAAATGACATTGATCAGGGCAGACAGCACCGCAAAGAACAATAAGCCTACCCCCAGGGGCGATGCACTGAATTTGAATTCCGCATCCAGCACCATGACCATCACCCCGATAAACGAAAGGACAAAACCAATGATATTGATCCACGACAGCTTTTCGCTGAAGGCGATAAAGCCAAGAATGGGGGTGAATACGGGTATTGTGGCAATGATGACCGAGGCAATGGTCGGGGAGACGTGCAGCAGGCCGAAACTCTCACCAATGAAATAACAAAAAGGCGAGAAAAACGAGAGGATAAAAAAAGCGAGGTAATCTTTGGTTTCTATGCGCTGGCATTGCCTGCCAAAAATCCCAAACAAGAGGGCTGATGAAATCGAAAGCCTCAGAAACATAGTGGTGATGGGCGAATAGAACTCGAAGACCAGCTTGGTCCATACGTAGGAAATGCCCCAAAAGGTGACCGCCAGGATCACAAGGAGATATACGGAATGTTGGGTCTGTTTCAAGGTTTTTTTTGGTTGGGCAAAATTAACCAAAATCCCTTTGAAAAAGCCTGTATTCTTTGCTTCACTGAAAACACGCAAGGGCTGGTTTTTTCTTTTTTCAACCAGGCTCAAAAAAATGTGTCCTTTAATTTTATTTTTTGTATATTGCGGGGATAGGTTTAAAAATATCCGGCCATGAGTGCATTGGAAAAGTTCAGCCTGGACTTTCATATTGAGACTACGCCCAGGTTGTTGTACACCCTGATTTCAACGCCTGAAGGCTTGACCCGGTGGTTTGCGCATACTATGCTTTTGGAAGAGGGCGAATTTCTTTTCAACTGGGAGGGCAATGAACAGCACGCCAAACTGGTGGAAGCCAAGGAAAATGAATATGTGATGTTTCAGTGGCTCGAGGATTATCACAAGGATCTTTTTCTTGAAATGCGCATCGACACCAACCCTGAAATGGAAGGGGTGACCCTGGTGATCACTGATTATGCTGAAGCATCGGATGTTGATTTTTCCAAACGCCTGTGGGAATCGCAGGTGGGGCAGCTTCAACGCATTTTCAACGCCTGATCAGGGATCCTATAAGCCTTTACCTTAGCTTAGTTTGAACCAGTGGGCTACCTTTTGCGAAAGCTCGGAAGGGGTGTCCTTGTGTATATATTCGTTTTGACGCCTGTTGTAAAAATAATCCTGCTCCCACTTCTTATGGTGCTTTCCAATCTCTTGCAGGGCATTCAGGATGTCGTCAACCTCTGCGTCAGTCATGGTGGGATGCAGCGATAGTCTTACCCAGCCTGGTTTTTCCGAGAGGTCACCAGTATTGATCATTTCGGTGATTTGGCGTGAATGCTCGTAATCGACATTGAGCAGGAAATGGCCGTAGGTGCCTGCACAGGCACAGCCTCCCCTGACCTGTATGCCAAAGCGGTCGCTGAGCAGCCTCACCACCAGGTTGTAATGGATGTGCTCGAAATAGAAAGATACCACTGCCAGGCGTTTTCTGTTGTTTTCAGCCAGGATGCGGAGCCCGGGGATTTTGTCCAGTCCTTCGAAGAGCCTTTCCAGGAGTTCTTCCTCCCGGCGACGGATGTTTTCCACGCCCATCCGGTCTTTCAGTTCGAGACAAAGTGCCGTGCGGATTGCCTGGAGGAAGCCCGGGGTGCCCCCGTCTTCACGGGCTTCAATGTCATCCACATATTTGTATTCGCCCCAGGGGTTGGTCCAGTCAACAGTGCCCCCGCCGGGGTTGTCGGGCACTTTGTTGCTGTAAAAAGCTGAATCGAAGATCAGTACACCCGAGGTGCCGGGTCCTCCCAGGAATTTATGGGGGGAGAATACTACCGCATCCAGTTTCTCCATCGGGTCTTCAGGATGCATGTTGATGTTTACATAGGGGGCTGAGGCAGCATAATCGACCAGGCAAACCCCATTGTATTCGTGCATAATTTTCGCCAGGGCGTGGATGGGCGTTTCAATGCCTGTGACATTCGAACAGGCTGTAAACGATCCGATCTTCAGGGGACGGTTTTTGTATTTCTCCAGTTCTAGGCGCAAATGCTCGGGCTTGATCATCAGGTTTTCCCCGGGCGGGATCACCACCACATCAGCAATGGTCTCAAACCAGGAGGTGTGGTTGCTGTGGTGCTCCATATGGCTGATAAACACCACCGGTTTTTCGGCTGCCTTCAGGCATCCTTTATGGCTCAACTGGCCGCAAATGCGCAAACCCAGCATGCGCTGGAATTTGTTGATTACGGTGGTCATCCCGCTGCCCGCAGTAATGATCACATCACTGGGCCCTGCATTCACGTGTTTCTTGATCAGCTTATGGGCTAAATGATAGGCATGGGTCATCAGGGTGCCTGTCTCATTGGCTTCGGTGTGCGTATTGGCCACAAAGGGGCCTATGGTCTCTGAGATAGCCTCCTCTATGGGCCGGTACAGCCGCCCGCTGGCAATCCAGTCACCGTAAACAATGCGCCGCTTTCCATAAGGACTCTCATAATCCTGGTCAATTCCAATGACCTGTTGACGGAAAGGGGCAAAGTATTTTTCCAGTTTTTTCATCAGCCGCTGATTTTTGTGCAAATTTGAACAAAATTATCCAAAGCAGAAAATCATTATCTTTGAATAATTATGCAGCATTCAACATATTTGCTGTCGGTCTGACATTCAAACCACGCCCCCCCTCCCGAAAAAACATTTATGCCTGGATAAGTGTTAATTTTTTGGCTTAGATTAATCATTGGGAATGGTTTTTGTAGCATTGTATTTTTGTCATTGTGATCTTAATCCAGAAATTTTTTTGCCTTTCCTCCCAAAGAAAAAACAGGGAACTATGAAAAAGAAACGTTTTGCCTTCCCGATTCTGCAACTGGTCATTTGGCTGATGGTGTCGGTATTATTCGTTCCCGCCGGCCAGGCCCAGTATTTTGGGCGCAACAAGCCCAATTACCGTAAGTTTGATTTCAAGGTTTATCAATCGCCAAATTTCGAGATATATCATTATTTGGAAAATGATTCCATTGTCCATGCCCTGGCATCTTCTTTCGAAAAGTGGTATGTACGCCATCAGATCCTGTTTCGCGATACGTTTCCCGAACGAAACCCCATTATTATTTACGCCAACCACCCTGACTTTCAGCAGACTGCAGCCGTCAGCGGTGAGATCAGCATAGGCACCCAAGGGGTTACTGAAGCGCTGAAAACCAGGGTCGTAATCCCCGTACTGGAGACCAATGCACAAACTGACCACGTCATCGGGCACGAGCTGACCCACGTCTTTCATTATCGTGCGGTCTTTGAAAATGACAGCCTTTCGATGAGCAATATGCGCAACCTGCCCCTGTGGCTCGTGGAGGGTATGGCCGAATATTTCTCCATCGGAAGTGTCGACCCCAACACCTCGATGATTATGCGCGATGCTATTCAGCAGGACGAGTTTCCAACCTTAAAGGAAATGTCGCGCAACTACCAGTTCAACCCCTATCGCTATGGCCACAGCTTTGTTTCCTTTTTTGGGCGCACCTGGGGCGACTCCCTGATATCCACCCTCTACAGTGAGACGGCCAAGTTTGGCTACGAACGCGCCCTGGAAAGAGTGGTTGGCCTGAGCGAAACCACCGTATCCAACCTGTGGAAAAACTCGCTGATCAACCATTATACCCCCCTTATGGAGGACAGCGCAAGGCATATCCCCATTGGCAGGGCGATAGCCTCTCCTGAAAATGCAGGTGAAATGAACCTCAGCCCTTCCCTTAGCCCCGACGGGAAGTACATTACCTATTTTTCGGAACGCGACCTGGTTTCCCTCGACCTGTTTCTTGCAGAAGCCGAAAGCGGAAAAATTATTCGTAAGTTGTCGAGCTCTTTGCGCAACAGGGATATCGACGGCTTCAACTTTTTTGAATCGGTGGGCACCTGGTCGCCCGATGGGAAAAAGTTTGTTTATGTGGCCGTTAAAAAAGGCCGCAACATCCTGGCGATGGTCGATGTTGACCGTCCACGCCGAACCCGCGAAATTGTGGTGGATGGCGTCCCTGCCATCAACAATCCCAGCTGGTCGCCCGATGGCAGCCAGCTTGTTTTTAACGGAACCGTTGGGGGCAATACCGACTTGTTTCTCTACGAGATAGAAACCGGTAAGGTCACCAACCTGACCAACGACCGCTATTCATACATCCACGCCAACTGGTCGGCCGATGGGCGTTACCTGGCCCTTTCAACCGACCTCCCGCAGGAAAGCCAGAAGAGCAAAATTGTTAATTTCAATTTCAACCTGGGCATCATGGATATGCAGGACCCGGGCAAAAGCGTCAGGGTGCTCAATGTCTTTCCTGAAGCCGAGAACCTGAATCCCATCTTCAGCCCCGAACAGGACGGACTCTATTTCTTGTCGAACCGCGATGGCTACCGTAACCTGTATTTTATCCGCTTTGAAGATGAAAAGGTGTATCAACTCACTGATTTTTATACGGCTATTGCAGGCATTACTCATCTTTCGCCTGCCCTGAGCGTGGCCAGGGAAACAGGTGAAATCGTTTACAGCCATTACCAAAAGACCAATTTCACCTTGTATAAGGCTTCTCCCGATGAATTTCTGCAAAGGGAAGTTGACCCCATGGAAGTGGATTTCACGGCTTCAACCTTGCCTCCCTTCGAAAGAGTCAGCCAGCCTGTGGTGGATAGCAAGCTGAAAGCGGAACCCGAACTTCCCTTATTCCCTGTCGATTCCTTTGCCGAGAAGCCTTTCCAGCCCCGCTTCAGCCTGTCATACATTGGCAGCTCAGGGGTGGGGATGGCCACCAACCGCTTTGGTACCGGCGTGGCAGGCGGGGTATCCATGCTGTTCAGTGACATTACGGGCGACAACCAGATGTTTGCTGCCCTGGCCGTAAACGGCGAGATCTATGACTTCGGCGGACAGGTGGGCTACCAGAACCAGAAAAGTCCAATCCGATGGGGCGGTATGGTCTCACATATCCCCTATCCCTATGCCTTCCTGAATTACAGGCTAGACACCCTTGCAACCAATGACGGACCCGTTCAGGTCGAGAACCTACAAATCATCCAGTACCGGACCTTTGAAGACCAGGTCATGGCCTTTGCTTTCTATCCCATTTCCACCACCCGTCGGATAGAGGCCAGTGCAAGCCTCTCGTGGTATTATTTCCGGATCGACGCCTATAACAACTACTATCAATTCGGGTATTATGTTGGCGAAAGCCGTGAACGTCTCGATGCTCCACCCGGCTTTAACCTCCAGCGCGTCAGCCTGAGCTATGTGGGCGATGACTCCTACTTCGGTATTGCATCGCCCATCAGGGGACGGCGCTACCGTTTAGGGGCAGAGCAGATCTTTGGATCGGTCAATATGACAAGCGTCACCGCCGATTACCGCCGTTATTTCTTTTTGAAGCCATTCACCTTTGCCTTCAGAGGCACACATTATGGCCGCTATGGCAAGGAAGCCGATGATCAGGACCTCTTTTACCCCCTCTACCTGGGTTACCCGGGTTACGTCAGGGGGCTCGACTACAATTCCCTTTATAAGCTCCAGGGCTCTGCCCTTATGGATGAACAATGGTCATTCGAAAACCTGCTGGGCAGCAAAGCCCTTCTGGCAGGCGCCGAGATCCGGTTTCCGCTGACAGGCCCCGAACGCCTTGCCCTTATCCCCAGCGGTCTGTTCTTTACCGAACTGACCTTCTTCTTCGATGCAGGAGTGGCCTGGAGAAATGATGACCAGATCACATTCAATCCCGATGAACTGAGGGAACCCAATAAACGCTATCCCTACTTCTCCATCGGCCCCTCGCTCCGGATCAACGTATTTGGTGCCCTCATCCTTGAACCTTTCTATGCCTTCCCCTTCCAGACCGGCGGCATTGGCAAGGGTGTCTGGGGCTTTAATTTCCTGCCGGGATGGTAGAAGAGAAGGGAGAAGTTGAGAGGTTGAGAAGTTGAGAAGTGAGAAAATGTGATAAAGAGCAGATTCGCAAATTAGCAGATTTGCAGATGAAATGGCATGGGGCTAAGCCGCATAGCGGCGAGCGTATGGTAGAAAATGCAGGAACCTATCTTCCCCCCCGCTGAGCGGAATTTGTAATTCCGCTCTGAACATTGCAGAATTTGTAATTCTGGAAAAAAATATAGCTTTGCTAAACCATGCCCGGTAATGGTGAAATGATGTCCTTTGTTTTATCAGAGGATTGGATCATTACAAATGCCGCTCAGCCGGGGTGATTGGTACTTAGCTAAAAGCCAACAGCCAATAGCCAAAAGCCAACAGCCAATAGTGGATAAAAAATCAAACCCCTTGAATCGTTGAGTAATGAAAAAAGAGGCGATCCAAACCGGACCGCCTCTTCTGTTTTTCTCCGAAAGGGGTGTCAAAGATATTTTCCGTTCTGATGAACGCCTGGCCGTTATTGCCGGGCCGTGGCTTAACGCTGGATGTTAGGAGACTCCAGTCCGTAGCCTTTTCGTTTGTCCTCAGCTTTCAGCAGGATGGCAAAGATGAGCGCCAGCACCCCGAAGCTGGTGAAGATCAGCATCGGGAGGGTGTAATCGTAAGTGTTCACCAATAGGCCGTCGCGCATGGTCTGGCCCGTCACGCAGAATGTCTCGAGCACCTATCCGATCAGCAATGGCACGCCCATCAATCCCCAGTTCCGGACCCAGAACATCAGCGAGTAGGCCGTGCCCAGGCGCTTCTCAGGAATGATCTTGGGAACCGAGGGCCACATCGCCGAGGGCACCAGTGAGAAGGCGATGCCCAGCACCACCACCAGGAACATGGCGAAGACCCAGCTGTTGAGCCCGGGCACCGAGAACAGCGCGTGGACCACGATCAAAAGGCTGGCGCCGATGATCATGATGGTGGCCCCTTTGCCTTTTTTGTCGTAGATGCCTCCGAAGAGGGGCGTCAGCAGGATGTTTCCGAAGGGCAGCAGCATCGGGATCAGTCCCGCCAGGTCTTCTGCCACGCCAAACTTGTTGACCATCAGGTCGGTGGCATATTTCAGGAAGGGAAATACCGCCGAATAGAACAGTACACACAAAATGGCAATGTACCACCATCCCTTGTTGCCCAGGATCTTCCCGATGTCGGAGAGTTTGAAATCATCTTCCGGGTTCTTTTCGACGGGGTTTTCGACCGCTTCAGAGGCATCGAGCTTTTTGTCCATCATCACGTAAATGATGAAGGCGATGAGGCCGATACACAGCCCGATCAATGCCACCAGCACCGGGCGCGATACGTCGATGATGCCCGTGGCCTTGGCTATCGGGATCGAGAATCCCAGCGCCAGGGCGGTCCCGATGCGGGCCATGGCCATCTCCATACCCATAGCGGTGGCCAGCTCTTTTCCTTTAAACCATTTCACGATGATCTTCGAAACGGTGATGCCGGCCACTTCGACCCCCACGGCGAAAATGGCAAACCCCATGCTGGCCCAGAACACCTGTGCGTCGAGCCCGAAGAGGGTCGTCCCAGCCAGTGAGGCCGATGAGATGGCCCAGTACTTGATGGCCGTGCCCGCCACCATCACCGCGGCAGCGCCCAGACCGGTCAGGCGCACGCCCAGCTTGTCGAGGATGATCCCGCCGAAGATCAGCATCAGCAGGAATACGTTAAACCAGCCGTACGAGCTGGTGAAGGTGCCGTATTCGGCACGCGACCAGCCCAGTTGACCTTCCAGTAAGCCCGCCAGGGGCGCCATGATGTCGGTTAAAAAATACCCGCACAGCATGGTGAACGAGACGATGAACAATGCGGCCCAGCGGGCTGCCTTCGAGTCTCTCAGCGATTTCCTTATTGCTTCTGACATTTGAAAATATTTAAGATGATTGTTTTTCAGGACGTGCAAATATAAATATTCCGCGCAATTATTTCGGAAAAATCAAAAATTGACCCGGTACAAAGCCCGTGTCCGGAACGACCGGGCCTTTTTGCGGCGATGGTGGCGGCTTTTCGCCCTGCCGGCGGGCGGCTGCCAGGGGCATTCTTTGCCCGGCCATCAGAAGATGAGCCCCAGGTTCAGCCCGGCCGAGTTGTTGCTGGTCCAGCGCTCGTTCTGTACCTCTATGCCCAGGCCGAGGTAAACGGAGGTGCGGTGCGACAGGTTCAGCTTGGCGCCCAGGGTCGAGCTCAGGAACAGGCCGCCTCCCTCGAGGGCATCGCTGCGTTTGAAGAAGTTGCCGATGCCCAGCGAGAAAAAAGGGGTCACTTTTTGCTCCATCGAGCTCACCCGCAGGAAGCCGAAGAAGGGGTAGGTGAGCTCGTGCCCGCTGTCAAGGCTCCTCCTCAGGCCTGCGCCAATCCCCGCCAGGAAGAAGGGGTTCAGCTGGTAACCCAGCGAGAGGCCCAGCTTCAGCTCGTCGTAGTTGCCCCCGCCGATGCCGAAATAACCCAGCTCCATCAGCCCGCGCAGGCCCTGCCTGAACCGTGCTGTCGCCGCCGTGGCATCGCCCGCGGC